>PBMZ01000017.1 GCA_002722955.1 Planctomycetaceae bacterium
ACATGGGATTGCGTTGTTGTCCATCCATCTGTGACATTCGAAAGCAAGTCTCCAAAGAATCGCGACGCATTGGTTCGGCAACTTGTGAGAGCCCAAGACTTACACTTGATTGACCGGGCCACCAACGACAAATCGAGTGCCGCGGAGCTCTTGCAACAGTGGATTCAACAACAAATCGACAAGCACCCCTAAACTTCGGACTCAGTCGCATGAGATTTCGATCGGCTCTTATTGCATCATTCCTTGCTTTCATCGCTGCGTCCGTTTATGGGGGTGATGCGTCGCTCTTGGATCAACGACCACAGCCTTGGCAACGGCGCGAGAAACCGATCTTGTCGGCGCATACCACAAAGCAAGCGTGGTGCAAGATCGTGTGTTACTCACCGCACGTCATTCATCACGATGGCAAATTCCGTATGTGGTACTTGGGCACATCGACGGCCTCAAGAGCAAACGACATTGTGATGGGCTTTGCGGAATCAAACGATGGCATCCGCTGGACAGAACATCCCGACAGCCCAATCTTGACCGCGGACGATGTGCCTTGGGGCAAGATCATTCAAACACCGTTTGTGCTCTTCGATCAAGACGACAAAGTCTTCAAAATGTGGTTTGTTTCCGGCAATGTGCCGCGAGACAAGAACGGCAAGCTACTAAGCAATGATCAACGCCTGGGATACGCGACGAGTCATGACGGCATTGCTTGGAAGGTACACCCCAAACCGCTCTTTCCTTCCGCACGTTCGCCATCTGTGATCAAGGAAAGCGCCAGCAGTTATCGAATGTGGATGGGATCAAGGCCCGATGTCAACGACCACAATTCTGGTGAGCTTTACACGAACATCTACGAGTTCACTTCACCCGACGGCATTGCGTGGCAACGCAGCTCAAAGCCGGTATTGCAACCAACCGGGCCCGCTCGCTCGACGGTTTATCCATTTGTGATTAAACAAGGCAAGACCTATGCCATGTGGTACGGATGCCATGTCGCTGGCGGTAAGTTCGAGTTGTTCTTTGCTCGTTCTGACAACGGTCACGACTGGCGCACCGATCATGATCGACCGGCTTTCCCTGCCGCTGAAGACAAGAAACGCTTTGATGGCCGATATACCTCGACCCCATGCATCGTCAAAATCGGTGAGCGTTATTTGTTGTATTACTCCGCACGTGACTGGCAGAACGGATATATTGATAGCCAAGGCCGCAAACGTCGCGACGGCTCGGGCGTCTATTCCCACATTGGCGTCGCGGAACTGCGAAATGAATAGCCATCAGTATTGTTGAATCTCTACTCAGATTGATTTCAGAGCCCCGGTTAGAAAGTCCCTCTAATGAAAAACAACCGACGATACGGTATTTCGCGTCGTGAATTCATCGGCTATGTCGCTGCAGTCTCGGCGATTCCATCCATCTCGCTGCACGCCGATGAGTCCGTCGACGAACAACCTCAATTCAACGAGAATCCCTTCCAGCTGGGCGTTGCCTCAGGCGACCCGGAACCAGATGGTGTCGTTTTGTGGACAAGGCTGGCTCCAAAGCCACTCGATGGCGGTGGAATGCCGAACACCCCAGCGCGGACTCGCTGGGAAGTCGCTACTGACGAAGCATTCAAGAACGTCGTGCGAAGCGGAAACGCGCTGGCGATGCCACAACTCGGCCACTCTGTACATGTCGAGGTTGATGGTCTGAAGCCGCATCATTGGTACTTCTATCGCTTTCACGCCGGAAAAGAGACCAGTCCAATTGGGCGAACACGCACAGCCCCCGCACTCGACGCGACTCCAGATCAGCTGCGGTTTGCGTTTACCTCTTGCCAGCATTACGAAAGCGGTTACTTCAACGGCTATCCGCATATGCAAAAGGAAGACCTCGATCTTGTCGTTCATTTGGGCGACTACATCTACGAATACAAAGGCATCGACAATCGCCCGCGAAAACACATCGGCAACGAGATCGAGAGTCTCGATGATTATCGAACTCGGTACGCCCAGTATCGGCTCGACAAGACATTGCAGGACACGCACAGATTGTTCCCGTGGCTGGTGACCTGGGACGATCACGAGTTCGACAACAACTATGCGAATCTGGTTTCCGAGCAGGACGGAATCTCACCCGAAAAGTTCCTTGCGCGCCGCATGGATGCCTACCAGGCTTACTACGAATTCATGCCATTGCGAAGACGCTCGTTCCCAAGAGGGCCTCACATGAAGCTTTATCGCGGTTGCCAGTATGGTCGGTTGGCAAACTTCCATGTGCTGGATACGCGGCAGTATCGCACTGACCAACCCAATGGAGACCATCAAAAAACCATGACTGGGAAAGTGTTCGACCCCAAGGGTACGATGCTTGGCAGCAAACAAGAACATTGGCTGATGACGAGTTTGTTGCAATCGACGTCGACTTGGAACGTGCTGGCGCAGCAAGTGATGATGGCGCCGTTAAATCGAGGCGAAGGCGAGAATCGTCTCTACAGCATGGACCAATGGCCGGGCTACGAAGTCAGCCGCCGTCGATTGTTACGATTCTTCCACGACCGCAAAGTTCCCAACCCCGTCGTGCTGACAGGAGACATTCACGTAAATTGGGTCAATGATCTGCAGTTGGACTTCCAAGATCCCAAGTCCCCATTGGTGGGCACAGAATTGGTCGGCACGTCGATGAGCTCGAGCGGAAACGGCGGCAATCGGATTCCTGAGTACGAGCGTGCGGCAGAACAGAACGATTTCGTTCGATTCTACAATTCCAATCGAGGCTACGTCACGTGCGAGCTAACACCCAAGTTGTGGACAACCCACTTCCGAGCCACGCCGTTCGTGGACAAACCTAACTCCCCGATCTTTACTCCCGCGTCATTTGCGATCGAATCGGGACATGCAGGGGCCAAAAAAGTGTAGAGGTGGGCCCGTGGTAAGTTGGGGTACCGTATGCGACTTTTGAGAGCGCAAAATGAAAGCGTCCCAGAGTATACCACCCTGGGACGCTTACATATTTGATGGCAAGTGCGGGCCAACGCTCACCACCGCTGTAAATCGTACGTCGCAGCTTGTGTACCACGCCGGCAACTTTCTCAACTTTAGCCGTAAATGGTTATTTATCAATAACTTGCAGGATCCGTATTCCCAGCGTGCCTCTCTTTCAACCGCTCAGTGGCGCAGTTTGCAACACTGTTGAAGCTGAATTGCTCACGCAATATCGATCATGCCGGTTTTTTGCCACACTGGATTCAGGTATTCTTGGGATCCCACAGCGATTCGCAGCAGATCTCTAGATCCGCCCAGTGATGCCATCCGTTTCTGCTCACAAGAATGAAAAAGAAGCAAACTTTGAGTCGAATCGTGCGAAAGGAGGCACTGATGAGAAAATGGACAGAACATCCATTCGTTGGCCTCATCGCAGGCCAAATCTGTATCTTCCTAGTTGTGATCGGAGTTCCCGTCTCCATCTTGATGGTCTTTCTGGGCTACTTATCGTGGGCGGCTGGATTCACGTTGGCGTTGTTTTTTGCATACCTCGCCTCGCTGACTGGCCAGATCTCACAAAGTGATTCCTGGAAACCCAGCGGTGGGAACGCTGTGTTCTTCAGCACGCTACCGTTTGTCAGTTGGTGGCTAGCGGCAAACCTGATCGGACACGGTGAGTGGTACTTCGCGGCCATCACCTGCTTGATGGTTTACTTTGCAACTCACGTTTGTGTGGTTTTGTTGAGTGATTGTCTTCGGCGTCGGCAAAAAGATGACAGCACGGTTACGATGAAAACCGTGCCCGTTAACGAGGACGCCGTGAACACTTCCCACTGCGCGGAAGATCTGATTGCTATGTAACCTACCCGCGCGTGAGCAAAGGGCTGCTCACCCACCGGGTTTGAACAATCACTTTTGTCAGGGCTTCAAGAAGTGCTCGAAGAACAAATAGATCACTTCATTTGATTCTTCCGTCGGTGAATGCATTGGCCGATTGGTCATCGCAACACGATTCTTTTTCCCCAGCAAATCGTTGACCGCGATGGAATGGTTCAGAGCTTCCCAACGTTGTGGCGGGTCTTCCGATCCGCCTGAAACAAGAAATGGGCGTGGCGCCATCAACACGTGAAGTTCGTGTAAGTCACGGCCTGCAGCTTGGAGCTTTGGGTAAGCTCCGCGAGCAGGATTCTTGTCCGTGATCAATCCTCGTTTTCGCCACGGTTTGGGGTGATAGCCCAAGTACCATGGCTCCCAGTAATTGATGCTGGACCGAGTGTTATCAAACATTATGCCAGGATCCGACCAGGCGGCACACGCGAACTTCTCGAACAGACACGAACCAAACATGGCCCACTTGCCACCGAAAGAGTGTCCCACGACGCCAATGCGTTCCGAGTCTACTTCGGGTCGGCTTGCCAAGACATGCCATGCGTTGGCAGACGCATATCCAAGCATCGACAAGGGCTCGACTTTTGCATCTTCAATGCTGGGGTAATAAAGAGCATACGTTTTAGCTTCGCTGGCTTCCGTCGTTCCGATCGATAAAGCAACGAAACCTCGCCGAGCCAGCTGCAACGAGAAATCTCGCAATGGATTCTTCAGGCCAATACCCGTTTCCGGCTCGTAGTAAACGTTTACGATTCCCGGAAAAGGGCCTTTCCCATCGGGAACTAACAAGTACCCGGTCGTCTTTTCCTTTGGTGTCCAATTGAAACGCACGCGGTGTTGCGTGAAGTCCTCTCGACGTTTTGATTCGAGGACCTCGACCTTCGGCTTGGTGATCAGCGGCGGCCACTTTCCGATGTAGCTCTCCCACTCCGTAATGATTTCCTGACGGCGACGCCGCCAATCTTCGGCTGACTTGACCGTTGAACCATCAGCAAACTTCAACGGAGACCAGTAAGTCCCCAGCTTGCCTTTCCATTCGGCTGGGGGCGTGAAGTACTGATGAATCTTGTCCCACGGCCCTTCCGCAAGCACCGTCGATGTGACGCTTAAGATGCACAAAGTGATGAAGGTTTTCATAGCAGCAGTTCCCGATCGAGATTGAATGGGCGACGCGTTTCGACTCGTTATGACGAAAACCGCTGCCGTCTTTCAAGTCAACCGTGCAGGATCACCTTGAAACTGCTGCGGTTGGAAGCCGCAGCCACGTGGAGCACTGCACTACTGGTGAGTCTTTGGGCATCCTGTTAAATTAGAGCTTCAGTACACGAATCTCCGCTTAACGTAATAGGTTACACACGATGGACGATCCCGTTTGGGACGAGTACCGCCAACTGATCAACGATCGGCTGGCCCACTACATGAAGCAAGACGCGGACTGCCCGAACCGTCTTCGCGAAGCCATGTCGTACAGTTTGCTCGCGGGGGGCAAGCGATTGCGGCCGCTGCTCGTGCTGATGACTTGCGAGGCCTGTGGTGGCGACATCGAGGCAGCGATGCCAGCGGCTTGCGCGATCGAGATGGTCCACACCTATTCGTTGATCCATGATGATTTGCCCTCGATGGACGACGACGATCTCCGCAGAGGTCGACCAACGAACCATCGGCAGTTTGATGAGGCGACCGCGATCTTGGCCGGTGACGCCCTGCTAACTTTGGCTTTTCAAGTGATCGCCGAGGATACTCGCCCTGCGGATGTTGCGGCAGCGTGCTGTGCGGACTTAGCGTCGGCCGCGGGTGCCTCAGGGATGGTCGGCGGACAGGTGGCAGATCTTGCTGCTGAGAAACGGTTTACGTCAAATCTAGATGCAGCGGGTAGTCGAACAAACGCGGAGAAATCTGAGGACGTAAACTCTCATAGCGAGGCATTTTCAGATTCCCCTCAAACTTTGGAGCAATTGGAGGCGATTCACCGGCGAAAGACGGGCAGACTGCTGTCGTCAGCATTGACTTTGGGCGGTCGTATCGCTGGTGCGGACGCCGAAACGCTGGATGCCCTAAACAATTATGGAAAATCTGTTGGCTTGGCCTTCCAAATCGCGGATGATCTCTTGGACATTTCCGGCGATCAAGCGAAAATGGGAAAAGGTGTTCGTAAGGATGCCGATCATGGCAAATTGACTTATCCGGGCCTGCTGGGACTCGATCAGAGTCGGCAGCGAGCCCAAGCCTTGATCGATGATGCCTGCCGGTGGATTTCCCCGTTGGGAGAATCCGGTCAGCGATTGGACGCGTTGGCTCAGTTTGTTTTAGAGAGAGACCACTAATGAAGTTCGAAATCCTGTCAGAGATTCGGTCGCCGAAGGAGCTGCGCGATCTGTCAGACGAACAGCTGGTCCAACTAGCTTCTGAAATTCGTGAAGCACTGTGCTCGGTCGTATCGGACCGGACAGCACACTTTGCAAGCAATTTAGGGGTGGTCGAGTTGGCCATTGCCCTGCATTTGGTCTTCGATTTTTCCAAAGACCGGCTGATTTGGGATACGGGTCACCAAATCTATCCACACAAGCTGATCACGGGTCGTTTCGACGAGTTCCCCACAATCCGGCAAAAGGGCGGATTGATGGGGTATCCGAATCCCGAAGAAAGCGAATACGACTTGTTCATGACAGGCCACGCGGGTGCAAGCGTGTCGACTGTCGTGGGCCTGCAAACCGCCGACGACTTGTTATTCGATGATGGCCGCCGGTCTGTTGCCGTGATTGGTGACGGAGCCTTGCCTTCAGGCATCGTCTTCGAGGCTATGAACAATGCAGCAGGTCTGAATAAAGATGTCCTAGTCATCTTAAACGACAACCAGATGGGCATCTGCCCGCGAGTCGGCGGGTTGGCTCAATACTTGGACAAGGCTCGCGAATCTGGCTTTTACAACGGGCTCAAACGCGACATTTCCTGGCTGCTGAACAAGGTGCCCGTAGTCGGCGAAAGCGTCGAGAACACGCTGGCTCAATTCAAAGACGCGGTCAAAGGTTTCCTGCACGGCGGCATGTTGTTCGAAGAGATGGGCTTTCGTTACGTCGGCCCGGTCGAGGGACACGATGTCCACTCGTTGCGCAAGTATTTGGAAATGGTCAAGGACATCAAAGGCCCCGTGTTGCTTCACGTATTCACCGAAAAGGGGCACGGCTTCGATCCCGCCTGTGAAGATCCAGTCAAGTTCCATACACCAGCGCCCTTCGTTCGAAACGGAGAAGGCGAGTTCACACCCGTTAGCAAGAGCTCGTCGCGGGCTTATACTAATGCGGTCAGTGAGGCGATTCACACGGCCATGCAAGACAACGACCGCGTCACTGTGTTGACGGCGGCGATGTGCGAAGGCACGAAGCTGGGCCCTGTCCGCGAGGACTTTCCCGACCGCTTCTTCGATACAGGCATCTGCGAGGGACACGCGGTGGCCTTTGCCGCTGGCATGGCGAAATCCGGCTTGCGTCCCATCGTTGACATCTATAGCACATTCTTACAACGCAGCTTCGATCAGATCTTTCAAGAAGTTGCACTACAGAACTTGCCAGTCACGTTTTGTCTGGATCGTTCAGGCTTGTGTGGCCCAGATGGTCCGACGCATCACGGTGCTTTCGATAACAGCTACATGCGCGTGTTTCCCAATATGACAGTCATGGCACCCGGTGACGAGCGTGATGTGGCTCCAATGTTGAACTTTTCCCTGCAACACAACGGTCCGGCTTCAATGCGGTATCCGAAGACGGGAGTCGAAAACGTCGACCGACCGTTTTCGCCAGTGGAATGGGGTAAGTCCGAGATCTACGAATGGGGCTCAGACGGCATGTTCATCGCGTTCGGAACATTATTCGCTCGCTGCGTCGAAGCCGCCGACCGCCTACGAGCTGACGGACTTGATGTTGGCGTCATTAATGCACGATTCGCCAAACCGATCGACACGGAAACAGTTCTGCGAGCCGTCAAAGAATGTCCGTGGGTGATCACGGTCGAAGAAGGGGCGCTTCATGGAGGCTTTGGCTCCGCAGTTCTCGAAGCGGTCAACGCTGCCGGCGAAAACACTCAATCCATTGGCTGCTGTGGCATCCCCGATCATTTTGTCGAACACGGTGATCGCAACGAATTGTTGTCAGATCTAGGTTTGGACATCGATGGTCTCGTCGCCACCGCACACTCGATGGCAGGTCGCGGAACGCTGGTCAAAGACTAGTATCATGCTGGCTAGAAACATTCGTTTAACCCGTAGCCGCAAGCGAGGATGAATGAGCGAATGCCTCACCTGCGGCAACGGTTTAAACAAACTCCCGACTCTCGCTTCTTTCACGAGACAACACCGATCAAGGAAGGTCGCAAATGATGTCTCCATTTCAACGCCGATTCGTTCTGCTGCTCGCACTTGCTTCAAGCCACTTGCTGGCAACATCGTCACAGGCCGACGAGAAGTACTCGCTAAAGGAGTCTGACGAGAATCGCACTTACATTGTCAGCAGTGGTATGGCCGTGAACGGCAACCTGCAAACGCCGACGGGCGGTGGCAAGTCATTCAATCTGAAGCTCCAAGTCCAAGGCCAATTTCAATACTACGAACGACGACTGCCGCCATCCGGTCGAGATGCCGAGGCATTGCGATCGATGCGCGAGTACTTGCTCGCCAAAGCCAACATCAAAGTCAACGACAAAGCATCACTGTCTCAATTGCCGTCACAAAAGCGGTTCATCATCGCGCACGGACAACGCGATGGCGCAGTGTTTTATTCGCGGAACGAATTGCTCAACAGCGACCAGATCGAGCTTTTGCAAACGCCTGGAGATAGCTTGCCGGTCACACGCTTGTTGCCGAAGACTGAAGTCAACGTCGGTGACACGTGGACTCCCGAGAGCTGGGTTACCCAAATGCTCACCAGCGTCGAAGCCACACTAAAGAGTGAGATGCAATGTAAACTCGAAAGTGTCACTGACAACGACGCTAAAGTCAGCTTTTCAGGATCGATCGAAGGCGCCGTGCTCGGAGCCCCTACAAAGATCAACCTGACCGGCTCGTTGACCTTCGATCGAGCAAGAAACTTCATTCGAGAAGTGGAACTGACACAAACGGAAAAACGTGATGTGGGTGCCGTCAGCCCAGGAATCGAAGTCACGGCCAAAATGCGATCTCGCCGATCCATCACATCGAAGCGTTCTTCGCTATCGGACGCCGTGCTGGAAGGCGTGCCGCTCGACTTGCCTGCTCAAGCGACACTGCTGAGCTTTGATTCACCTTGGAATGTACGACTTACGTACGCCCGTGATTGGCACGTCTTTCATCAGACCAGAGAAGTTGCGGTGTTACGCTTGTTACATCAAGGCGGCTTGCTGTCTCAATGCAATATCTCGCAAGTCCCGTCCGTTGCTCCAGGACAACATACGCCAGAAGCTCAGTTTCAAGCCGACGTGCGTGCCGCTCTTGGCACAAGGCTTGAACGCATCAAAGCGGCCGAACAAATCAAAACCGACGATGGCCGCTACCTGTACCGAGTCACCGCGACCGGCAAGTCGAACGACATCCCAATGCACTGGTTCTATTACATCTGTGCCAGTCCACAAGGTCGGCAGCTTGCTCTTTCTTTTGCCGTCGAAACCGAGCAACTCAAGCAATTCTCGAATCGCGACCTCGACTTTGTGCAGCGAATTCGATTCTCGCCGCCGCGTGTTTCTTCACAAGACAAGTAACGCGGCCTGAATCCGGTGAGTTGAGATTCTGAATTTGCGATTGCAATTTCGATTTCAATTCTCAGCACGTGAAACGAACCTTCATTTTCGTGTACAATGAAGCTGTCACAACCACCAAGCAGAGACTTCAAGATGACTCAAGCAAAGAATGTACTGGGCACACCGTTAGAGCCTTGCAGCATGTCACCCTTGACGGGCTTTTATCGAGACGGCTGTTGCAACACGGGCGTGCAAGACTTGGGCCTGCACCTAGTATGCATCGTTGCGACCGATGAGTTCCTTGAGTTCTCCGCGGAAGTTGGCAACGACCTCAGCACGCCGATGCCTGAGTATGCTTTTCCGGGACTCAACGAAGGTGATCGCTGGTGTCTTTGCGTCCAACGCTGGAAACAAGCACTCGAAGCCGGAAAGGCTCCACAAGTTGTGCTTGAGTCAACACACATGTCATCACTGGAATTCGTCGACCTCGAGGACCTGCAGCAATACTCAGTCACGGCATAGCATAACAAGTATCTTGCCTCCGATCTCCTCGGCTTCGGCAACAGATTCTTCGAGCTAACCAAGCAATTCTCTGCGCTGCCCAGTCAACGAAACACCTATCTTACGAGAGAAGTCACCATCCCAGTCCGGTTTGAAACCGAATTCGCGGAGGCAATCGCAGACCTCTTGAGCAATTCCTAGAGCGTTTTGTTCATAGACTTCCGGAGCAACTTCCGAGTCGTCAGGTGAAAACCAACCATCTGCGAGCTAGCCAGACAACTCGCTACTTTCGGACAACATCTCGGCCATGTTTTGATCGATAAAGAACGCGTATCCACGAACTTGTTCGCGAAAACCAGGATGTATTTGCTCGATCTCATCAATGCGATCAGGAATCTCAGCGCCGGTACATGTATCGCAGCACGGTGAAACTTGCCAAAGAAGAATTCCGCGATCGCGCAACTGAGCTTCTACACGGTCAAGACGATCGCAATCAGTCTCGCCAGTCCAAGTCGACTGCTCGGCAGCGTGCTTTGTAGTAGCCGTTTTGAGCTCATCGGTTGCGAAGTCAACAAACGAGTCCCGCTCGTCCTGAGGGCACTCGTCGTCGATATAAACCTCGCGGCAGATTTGCATGATGTCTTCATGATCGGAATTCATCAGACGCACTTCGCCCAAGACTCGTTCGCGAAGGATCTCGCGGAGGTCATCTCTCGCGGCGTCATCCCAAACCGTTTGCCGCCGGTGGTTTCGTGTTCATCGGCGATCGCGCGGGCGTGGTGCGGGCTTTGGATGTCGAAGGCAAGGAAGTCTGGAAAGCGTACACGGGTGGGGCCGTTTATTATCCGCCGTCCGTTACCGACGATCGCGTGTTTGTCGGTTCGGCGGATGGGCGAGTCTACGCATTCGAGGCCGCTACTGGTCGACCGCTGTGGATTCGCCGCGTTGGGTCGACCGTTCGCCGGATCCCAGTTTTCGGGAAACTCATCAGTTCCACGCCAGTCGCCGGCGGACTTGCCGTGCAAGACGGAACTGTCTATGCCGCTTCCGGAATCACTCACTACGATGGCACTCAAGTGGTCGCCTTGGACGCCGTCAGTGGAAAGTTGAAAGCCAGCAACACAACGTCCGGCACATTGTCCAAGCAAGTCAACAGCGGCGTCAGCATGCAAGGCAACGTAATGATCAAAGACGGCGAGCTACAATTCCTCGGCGGCGGAGTCTACGAAACGGCGCGCTATGACTTGACGACGCTAACCTGCCGCAACGAGGTACGTGCCGACATTACGTCTCGCTTCCGGACGGCTTTCTACCCCTACTACCCAGCCTATGGTCGCTACGTGTCGCTCGAACATCGCTGCCCCGACGGTTCCACACTCTGTCACGACACCGCGTACGAAGGAAGCAACGCCCCTGTTCACCGGGCCGCGGCGAACGACGTTCCTATGCAATAGCCGCGCGGCCCGCGGCGCCGGTGCAACAGATTGTTATGTCACTCAAATGGGAGATTGAACACGGGGCACCAGTGTGAGACAATCCGAGTGAGTCACGATCAACAGCAGCGGAGAAACAACAGTGAAACCGTTCTTCACGTGGGTATCGTCCTTTGTGGTCGCCTTTGCCTTTTGTTCCCTGTTCGGTGCGGGGCCGAATGCGCAACGGCAGAGACCTCTCCAGCTGGATTTGGCGAAGCCCGGTGATGCGTTGATCATCACGCTGAATGGTAAGCATGTTGGCGGCCTTCGAGTAGACCACAAAGGACGGCTGGGAATTTACGGTCCGAATCAAGCTTCGACAGCCATCACGGTCGATGGGCAGGATCGGGTTCAAATCGACCCGAAACCAGTGGAGGCACCGCCTGTCCGGCTCACGGTAGCCGACGACGTTTGGATGTCCGGTGTTCTGCGAGTGGGGCGAGCGGATGCATTCGGCGATACTCCCTTCGATCCCAATGGAGCAATTCAAGTGGGAAGAAATCTCCCCGAGGCTCAACCAATGTCAGTCTTCCGAGCGTTCGGTCAGGGAAAGGAACGATTCCGGCTTGGTTTATCCGAGAACGGGAACGGATTCTGGAGCAATGGGCCGCACGACACTCCGCTTGTGACCTTCGGAGCAATGTCCGAGGACAAGACCAAGTCAGCACAAATCGACTTTCACGCCCCGGTCAATAACCGTCCAAGTGAATAGTCGTGCCACCTGTGACATAACGTTCAGGATAACCGGGCCGGGAGTTGACGTGAACGAGCGAAGCGAGCCAGCCCGGCTGTTCCGGCTCCGGTTCATCCGTTTGTTATGCGTCTTTGACCCAGCCCTTACCACGCAGGTAGTCAAGCCATTCGCTTTCGTCAGGTGGTCCACCAAAGTAGTCGCATCTTGATCAAAGATTACTTGGGTACCCAAGCACGTTTTTCCTTTGGCGGCTCTTGCCAGCCACGTTCCTCAGCCCACGTTTTCCAGGTCGCATATTTTCTGCTTGCCCATACCAGCATGGCGCACGGAATGATCAGGAAAACTACCACGACCAATCCCACGATCGATCCCACGGCTAGAAGTGCTTGGGCGTCATCGGCAAGGTTGTCTATCCCCCAATAAACCAAAGGCAGGATGCAGCAAACGGCGATCGTGAAATAAACCCAAGCGAAACGTCTACCGACCTTTCCGTAGTATGCAAAATCCACAGCAGCTGGCCTGAACACGGATTTTCCACACATGGCACAAGCGTTTTGCGTCCTTCGCCTCGTCCCATGTTCGTCGTGGTGAGTCCGAGTGATCGTTTTAAAGTGCGTGTGCTCCTGACACTTCCAACACCACGGCTTGTGGTAGTCTGGTTTTTGCGAGTCATTCATGGTGATTCAGGGGACGGTGTTGGGGTCGTACCGACAAGGAGGCACAGGCGGCGGGCAATCAGGCAATTGGTCCGTCACCGGCGCAGGCCATTTCGTCGTCTTGATTCCACATTTGGCACGCTGCGAGGTCTGCCGGATAACGGCTGAGTTGACCGGCGGCGCGAAAACCGCTGCCGTCACGAGCGGCATGTTCGCCGTCCGGTCCAACGTTTAGTTATGCAGTGTCTTCGCTCGAATCATTGGAATCTTCAACTGGCGCGACCTTCTCTGGTCGGACAATCAACATATGCAATATGCCACTCAGCAATGCGAGAAAGAAAGCACCAAGTATACCGCCGCCAATGGCTCCAAATAATGTACCAAAGTCTTGCTCAGGTAAATCAGGATTGAAGACGGAAATCATTACGCGGCCAAATCCGACCCTCGCGCCTACAAAACCTCCAAGGAATAAGCCTATCAGCGCGCCAAGAATTGCAGAGGAATTCGTAGCGGGCGTCTTGCGCGAGCCGACACGCCACCCACCGACGACGAAAGTGCAAAGGAGTAAGGTGGCTCCGAAAAAGAAGATGAGCATGCCTTCCTTGTGGCGCGTGGAGAAGGCCCATGCGAGCAGCGCGATTCCGACGCCCAACAATGCGACAAAGACAATTCGCTTCATGAGGAACACTCACCAGACAGGTAACTGCCTAACGACCACAATCACCGGGTTGCCGCCAGCGACGTTAATTTCAAATTCGGCCCGGACGGCAACTCCGGTGCATTGTATTGTTAGCCCCCATTCACATTCGTAGCTTCTGACGACTTGCTCTCTGACTGTTGTTTAGGTCGAAGCATCGCGATGAAGAGCAGGATGGCAAACGCAGCAGGCAGACCGCCCAACACGATTCCCCCAAGAGTCCAACGTGCTACGGCCTGAGTATTTTGGTAGTCCAAGAACACCTCCGCCCCGCGAGGCCACGGATTGGTCGATAGCTGATAGTCACCCGGAGTCTCGACATGAAACCCATGTCCTCCGCGTCCAGCCGTGTGAAAAAGTTTCGTCACGATATCGAATTCCTTGACCGGCACGGTTGCCGCTGTTTGCTTGTCGGTGATATTGAACGTCAAGTCGCCCAACTCGTGGTCGTAATGGATTTCGTAACGGCCGGTTCGTTGAGCCGTGAATAGAACGACCGGCTCTTTGATCGTCTGGCCGAACCCGTCGTTGGGGTAGTAGTACTGGTGGGCCTTCATGGTCGTCCAGATCACGACAGCGACACCGCCTCCAATAAGTGCAAGGGGCAGCACAAAGCGCGAAGGGAACCGGGTTGTTGGTGCCGACATCAGCTCTACTCCCAGCGTACGTGATCGAGAATTTTCATCACCACCATTTGGTCACGGGGGCTAACGTCAGGCGTAACCGGGCGGCGACGGTTGACTGACCATCGAATTCGCGCGTGAATCGCCGCTCCGGTTCACGCAATTGTTATGCTGATTGTGTTTCAGCGTCGCATTGTTGACACCACTGGCGAACAGCCTCTCGGACGGCGCCGAAGTGTTTGCCTGAATAATACAGACCCCAAGTTGAATCAGCAGAGCTCTTGAAATTTTCAATGTCGATGAAACACGTTCCAAGCATGACGTTCATGTGTAACCCGGTTCGGTCTTTGAAGGCACCGAAACTCCCTGACAGATCCTGAAATTGCTGAGCACCACACAGTATCACGGAATATGTGCCCAACTCTTTCCACCAAGGAAAGCAAGCGTACTGTTTTCTAAGGCACGTACGTGTATCTTCGAAGAATCGCCTGCAAGCGGGCAAATCGCGGACATTCCTTGGAACTCGGCTGATGGCACAAGATGTATCGAGTCGTCCGTCGACGCGGTGTCATTAGCCGTGCGATGAACGGAATGTTGTCAAGTTCCCCTGTTTCGCGTTCCGTGTATCTGTATTCAGAGAGCGCTGCGCCAAGGGTATCAACGAGATCTTCGATTTGGTCTTCGGTATCCATGATGGTCAGCATAACGTCCTGCATCATCGGGCGGCCGCCAGTGAAGTGGATTTCAAAACGGGCACCCGACGGCCGCTCCGGTGCATGTTATTGTTATGCAGGAAAACGAGGATTGGCGGAGAGCCGCGTTCACATCATGCTGCCGGTCTACGCAACACAAAATTCATTTGAGACATCGAATGACCACAGCCCAATGAGTACCAGGCGTTCTGACCAACATGTGTCGAAACCAGTTCCCAACCGTCACGGATTAGCGTGTTTAAACCTGCCTCCGAATCATCGGAAACGGGTCTCCAATTTCCGTCCAGCTTTGTGCCGTTAGGTATTGCCGTAAACACCTTGTATTCATAGGTGACACCCGCATTCGTGGAATCGCTCATTGTGGGCCTTTCAGCGTTGTAAAGTTAATAAGTCTGGGCGGGTTCCTGCTGATCCTCGTGTTGCGGCATAACGACTACATTCACCCGGTCGCGACAAGTGATTGTCCATTTGAAAATACCCCGACTTCGCGACTCGGGTGCAATGTCTTGTTATGTGCACTCCTTCACCACGCGCTAGCCGGCCTGGGGGACGGCAGCAGGTGACGTGATCGGCACCCCCGCTCTGCCAAGCGCGGTCAGCAGCGCGTCGCAGTCACGACAATTGAAAGTGTACGAGCGGTTTGAGTGGTTGGTAGCAATCTGAACGCCACGGCCGTTGCGAACGATGTACGCAATACGGCCGAGACGCCAACGCCAGCCGAAACCTCCCCAATGTGTCCAGCGAATGTCAACCCGTTTCGCCTCGATGATGTCCGAATAGTCAAAACGTTTGTTCCATCCATTGAATCCGAACTGGAGGCCGAATCCGTCTGTATGGATGAAGTAGGTCCATGAGGACCATATCAAAAAGACAAGGACGACGACGGTCGGAATAAGCGTCATGATAAACGGTGTTCCGCCGGCCTGACCCCAACCTTGCTCGACAACCTTCCACCCCCAGAGCGCATAGATGACGACGCAGACTAGTAGCGTGCTCACAAATGCCCAGGTAAACCACGGCCTTTCGCTTTCCGAATACATACGATGCCAATCGATAGTAGGGTGACACGTCGCGTCACTTGCGGCTGCTTGTGCATATAACGCCCCCGTTCACCGGGCCGCGGCGAACGACGTTGATATACAAAACCCGCGCGGCCCGCGGCTCCGTGTGCAACGGATTGTTAGCCACCGCTTTCCGGCACTCCGTGAAGAAAGATTCGGCGACACGAGCTACACATGCTTGCTCTCACTCGCCCGCTGATTGAATATCTTCCGTAAAAGATTCCCGGTTCGTTACTCGCATCGCTGTAGTATTGAACGCCCGCGTCAACCCCCAATCCCTGTAGAAGGTTGTACTCCTCGCGACCAAACAGAGTGATCGGATTCAGTACTCCGCCGCAGTCCGGACATCCATCCGGATAAGTGTTCGATATCCCGTGCGACTTGCGGGCGTCCTCAAGTTGACGATCCTGTTCGGCACGCTGCCTTTCCTGTGCAGTTGCCTTCTCTGCATCTTTCCTGTCTTGCGATTGTTGGCGAGCACATTTAGCACAAAGCCCTGTGGTTAAATCACGATTGAGAAGCGTGATTTTCTTACCGCATTTGCTGCACGTCTTCACCATGGCACGATCTGCTTTGTTGGTGGCTAACGTCAATGTTCACCGGGCCGCGGCAAACAAGCTAAACATTAAAAGCCGCGCGACCCGCGACTCCGTGTGCAACATTTTGTTATCCGGCATTCTCGGACACAGTTTCCACTGCGCGTTTTGTGGGTTTATTATACCAGACGATTCCAAACGCAATGGCGATGGCAACGAGGCCGGCCACCAGGATCGAGCCAGGGCTTGCACCAAGGCGCTCAAAGTACTGCGTGTAAAAATGAATCGCACCGAAAACTGTCAAGAGATTTACGACCCAACGCTTGTTAGCGCCTGCTGCCCAAACGCCAGTCGCGATGAGTGCGACAGCCCACCCAATCGGGAATGACGGCTCCACTGCGAAAGTCCCAATTGCCCCTTTGATTCCAAAGAGAGTCACCCCAGAGTGAGCCAACCCAAAAGCCGAGGTTGACGAGGAAAAGTGAAGTTCGTGAAAAGGCGATGGCGATACGCTCGTAATCCGGCTTCAACCGTTTGCTCAAGTAATACGTTACCAAAGCCAGAATGCTAAACAGGACTACGGTTACAGCTGGTTGCCGTATTACCAAGACATAGGTCGCGTGCCCGTAAGCAGTCATTGCACCAACAGTTGCGGAGAGTGCAAGTGTAGCTAGGATCGACAGTAAGACGCTCTTCGCAAAAATGGCAGCCCCAGCACACAACACTGTCACGATTAGGAATCCAATCACACCTCCCTCGGTCAGCGCAATGATTCCGCCGCCAGCAGTAACCGACCCAACAAGCAGTAGAATTGAGCCGAGCAAGCCCCATTCGTCAGCCCGGTGGAGAGTCAAGGCCATTCCGCCGACGGCCAAGACAACGCCAAGGACAATCGCAGTCAGAGACGAAGGCAGAAGCGCTAACGCGCCACCGGCCGTCGCAATCACACCGAATCCGATGAGGATGTTGAATGCAAGCGAACCAGTTTCCTTGAGCGAAAACCCCTTGAGGCGCTCGTACTCGCCCGCAGTGATCTGGCCATCTGCCAGCAGCTTGTCGATATCGA
>PBMZ01000018.1 GCA_002722955.1 Planctomycetaceae bacterium
AATTTCAGGTCGGGCAAGTTGAAACACACCAGGAATTTGGGCGGATCCATGATCGACATCTGCAGATAGATCGAACGCCGGCCGTGACTGTCGACAGGGCCGGAAAAGAGGCGCTTCGATGCGTCTTGAGAATAGCGAGGCGGATTGATGGGATGTCCGTACAACTTGGGATCGAAGCGACCCGATACCGCAAGCATGTTGTCGCGAATCGCTTCGGCCTCGAGCCGCCGCATTGCGTAGTGATGCAGTAGCGTGTTGTTGGGATCGACGTCGAGGGCCTTTTGTGTTGTTAGTGCGGATTGCCGAAACGACTTGCTTAGGACAAGTCGGCGGATCAGCTTCTTGGTGGACCAGCCCTCGCTGACGAATGTTCGAGCCAACCAATCAAGCAATTCCGGATGCGAGGGTTGTGCGCCAAGCTTGCCGAAGTCGCTCGGTGTTGCCACGATGCCGCGTCCGAAGATCCAATACCAAACGCGGTTGACGAATACGCGGGCCGTTTGTGGGTTGTTCGGGCTGCTGAGGTATTCCGCTAGCTCTAATCGTCCGCTGCCTTTGCTCTCGTGGACGTTCTGCTTGCCATCGAATACTTCGAGGAAGCGGCGTTCGATCTTTGGTCCCTCGTTGTAAACGTCGCCACGAATATTCAGTGCGTAGTCAACTGTGGGGAAGTCGCGTTCATCCATGCTGTTTGCGGTTCGAGCGAAATCGATCTCTGATTCGACTTGGCGGTATTGTTTGATCAACTCACCAACATCAGCCACGGCGTTCGCATCGTTGGCGAGTAGCTTTTGCTCTAACAGCCAATTGATCAGTTGAGCGTCGCTTTCGTTGCCTTGCCCGTTTGCGTGGCGATTGATCGATGACTCGAACCAAGCTCCGATCCTTTGCCACGCAGCATCAATGTTGTCAGGCCCACCTTCGCCTGCCCCATACAAATCAGCAAACTCATCAAGAGTATCCGCTGGAACGCCAGTTTTGTCGTGAGCAACAACCTCGGTCATGCTGAAGTAGCTACGTTTATTGAAGCCATTGTCTTTGGCTGGCAAACGCTCACCCGCAGCAACGGCGGCTCCTGTTCTTGGCGGAAAATGTGGGTTCATCGCCGAGGTCATGAAGTCAGTCCAGATTCGGGTGACTCCATTTCGATGGTCCGAATCCCCGACCGAAATCCACTCGGGTGTTTTCAGCTTTGGATTGAAGAACCTGGGCGGTTCGGTTTGAAGTGCATTTTGCGGAATCTTCAAGTAGCCAGACCATTCGGCGCCGCGCATTTTGAGACTGATGAACGTGCCGTCGATCGTCTTGAGCGGAGGCAGCCGCACGGCACCAGGAAGCTTGGACGACAAGAGGTGCGTGTGATATCCGCGAGGCAACAGTTCGGCAACCAAACTGTCACCGTCAAGACTGACTAACGCCGAGCTGTGCGGGGCGTAGCCATGTTTGATCCCGTCGCCTTCCCAAACCCATCTTTCGGGGAATCCTGGCTTTTCAAACGATGCCACAGTGGTGAACTTGCCAGTGTTGGACTTTTGACGAGCGGCTCGGGTGGTTTTCCATTTTGTGGCGAGTTCTGTCCAGACTTTGCTGACGTCAGCATCGGAAGCTTGCGCTATTTGATGCAGCAAGTGACCAATCTCTTCTGGCTTTGACTTCTTAAGGCTTTCCTCATTGGCGGCTGCCCACTTCTTGAGCGATGTTGCGAGGCCGCTGTCGGCTTTCCAGCGATCTGCAAGCTTATGCTGAATCGCCGCCCGCAGCTCTTTCAATTTTTCGATCTGCAAGTCGTACTTGCCTGGTAAGTCAATGACGCGGCTTGTCCAGCGCGGTGACATGATGACGCCAGCCAGTGCGTAGTAGTCCGCCTGAGAAACGGCGTCCAATTTGTGATCATGGCAACGAGCACAAGCGACCGTCATCGCCAAGAACGCCTTCGAGAAAGCGTCAATCTTATTATTCACCATCTCTTGGTGAATGCCGTTGAAGTTCAAACTGCTGCCATGGCGATGCTCGCCCATGTGATAAAACATGGGGCCAATGATGCTCTCGTTGACGCCAGCCTTCGCGTTTAGCCTTGGTTCGGGTAACAGGTCGCCAGCGATTTGCTCGCGGATCAACTGATCGAGGCTGATGTCATCGTTGAACGCTCGAATCAAGTAATCGCGGTACTCCCAAGATCCCTTGGCTGGGTTATCCCATTCGTACCCATAAGTGTCGGTGTAGCGAACAACGTCCATCCAATGCCGCGCGATCCGCTCGCCGAAGTGGGGGGAACTGAGTAGCTTGTCGACTAACGCGGCATAAGCAGATTCAGGCTCCTTAGCATAAGCTTTCTTGAACTGAACGACTTTCTCTGGCGTTGGCGGCAAGCCCGTCAACACAAACGAGAGGCGTCGTAACAATGTTTCGGCGTTGGCAGCTTTGGCCGGTTGCAAGTCGGCCTCCTGCAAGGCGTCGAAGATGAAGCGGTCAACGGGTTCCTTGGACCAAGCTTCGGAATCGATCTTCGGCGGCGTCACATCTTTGGGAGCTTGAAGACTCCACCAGTGTCGCCGCACGGCCAGTTGAGCTTTCCAGGTCGCTTCCGCGGTTTCCGCAGACGGCGGTTTGTCACGAGGATCCGCGGCGCCCGAGCGGATCCACTTTTCGAAGTCGGCTATGATGCGAGCAGGCAACTTGCCCGACGGCGGCATCTCAAACGAGTTGAACTTCATTGCGGCCAGCAAAAGACTCTCGTCAGGCTTACCCGGGACGACAGCCGGACCCGACTCGCCACCCTTTCGCGTTCCGCCGCGAAAATCGAGTACCAGCTCGCCCTTAATCTGAGCCGCCGCTGAAGAGTGACACTTATAACAGTGCTTGACCAAAACGGGACGAATGCGTGTCTCGAAGAACTCGAAGTCTTCGGCAGCGCTCGCAGAAGCCGCAGCGCAAAAGAAACCGCTAAACAAGAAAATCATCAAGTATTTCATGGTATGAGATTATCACAGATGTTGTGTCTTCTGGGAATCCTGAAGGGGTGAAAGTCCGGTGCATGTCCCCTGGAGCTTGTGTTTTGGGGGTGGTGACTCGCTTGAGTCCGCAGGCTGTCGCGTCTATGTTGAGGCCTCATCCCATGAACTCGTGAGGCTGTTATGAAAACTCTTCAAATTGCGATCCCCTCGATACTTCTTCTTTCCTGTGTTGTTGACTTCAGTTACGCACAAAAAGATGACAAACAGATCCTGGCGAAATACCGCGAAACATCAAAGAGCGGCGGCGATGCTGGCCGTGGGATGAAAGTCTTCGCCTCGGAGAAGGCCGCGTGCTCGAAGTGTCATATTGTCAAAGGGAACGAGCGGAAAGCTGGGCCAAGTTTGCAAACGATTGGCGACAAGTTCACTCGCGATCAGTTGATTCAATCGGTGCTCGAACCGAGTGCTCGCATTCATCCGGATCATGCCACGACGACGGTTCAAACATTGGCCGGAAAGACGATTGCGGGCGTTTTGCAGAGTCGCTCGAAGAAGGAATTGAAGCTGTTTGACATCAACGGCAAAACGGTGACGATTGCAGTTGCTGACATCGAGAACGAGAAGCAAAGCCGCACATCGTTGATGCCAGCGAAGCTTTTCGAAACCGTCACCGCTGATCAATTCGCTGACCTGATCGCGTATCTGCAAACATTGCGTCAAGAGAGCAACGGCAGGACTTGGCCGGGAATGCCCGATGAAATGCCGATGGTCAAGAAGCCGGCTCGCCTACATCGACTTCATTCCGAAGCAATGAAATTCGATTTTCCTGTGTGCATCATCTCCAGCCCAACGGCAAAGGGCGAGTACTTTGTTGTCGAGCAAAAACAGCGAAAGATTTGGCGGCTCATCAAAGGTGATGCCGGCTTCGATAGTGATGAGAAGAAACTGTTCGTTGACTTGAGCGACGAGGCTTCGACTGGACAGTTCGAGGGTGTGATGTGCTTGGCCTTTCATCCCGACTACAAGAAGAATCGCAAGTACTACGTGAACTATCACGTTCGCAATCAAGGTAGCCATTTCTCTCCGATCATCGCCGAGCGTCGCGCGGCGGTCGACTTTACGAAGGACGCTGGCGGCAAGTCACGACGCCTCATGCAGATTCCCCAAGACACCGATTTGCACTGGGGCGGAATGTTGGCGTTTGGTCCGGATGGATACCTTCACATTTGCGCGGGTGATGCCGGACCTCAGGAAGATCCCGAAGGGCACAGCCAGAATCTGAGCCTCTTGACGGGAGCCATTTTGCGGATCGACGTTGATCAGCAATCGGACGGTCGGAATTACGGGATTCCTGATTCAAACCCGTTTACATCTGCCAACAAGGCTCGCCCGGAAATCTGGGCTTACGGCGTTCGCATGCCGTGGCGTTTTAGCTTTGATTCGGCGACAGGAGACCTGTGGATTGGTGATATCGGTCAAAACCTATTCGAAAGTGTGCGGATCTCGCGCGTTGGCGAGAACCACGGGTGGAATGTTTATGAAGGCTTCGAGAAATTCTCGGAACGCTACCGTCGCCCGAATGAGAAATACGTGCAACCCGTGCTTTCGTACCGTCGTCAACACGGCGTTTCCGTAACGGGTGGCTACGTCTATCGAGCGAAGAAGAGTTCAAGTTACTACGGTGCTTATATCTTTGGTGATTTTGAAAGCAAACGCATCTGGGCCATGACTCAAAAAGACCGCAAACTGGTGAAGGTTCGTCAGATCGGCAGCTGCCCCGATAGGATTTGCTCATTTGGACTCGACGAAGACGGCGAGTTGCTTGTGATTGGTTATGAGGGCACGATCTTTCGCCTCGACCTGAGCGAATCGGTGTTCGAATAGTGGCGTGAGCTTCCAGCTTGCGATCTTCCAGGCCCGCAAGCTGGAAGCTTACGCCACTTTCCCAGCAATTCCGGCATGGAATGCATGAATTCTGTAGCCTATACTGACGTTAGAGGCTACGGTGGGCACGACCGATGCGCACTCCGCGTGCTCGTCCAATGACAGGCTGATGCCCTCGAAGTGAAAACTGGAGGATTCCTGGTGGCGACCGACTCACGTTACGAGTTATTGGATAAGATTGGTGCTGGCAGCTTTGCCGCGGTTTATCGTGCGCGCGACAATGACCTTGGCCGCGAAGTTGCCGTTAAGCAGATTCACGAGCAGTACCTTGCCGAACCCGGAATGCTGGATCGGTATTGGCAAGAGGCTCAGTTGCTCGCGTCTTTGAACCATCCGAACATCATCACGTTTTTCGACGTTGATCGGGACCGCGGCTGGTTGATCATGGAGCTGATGCACGGCAATCTGAACGAGCGTCTTTCTGGGCGTCAGATGAATATCAAGTCCGTGCGATCGACGATCTCTCAGGTTCTGCGAGCGCTGAAGTATCTTCATTCACGCGGCATCGTTCACGGCGATATCAAACCCAGTAACTTGATGATTGACGATCGCAAGCGGATCAAGCTTGGCGATTTTGGCCTGGCACGGCGAGCTAGTGACGAAGATGGCAGCTTGCTGAAGGGCACGACGAAGTACATGGCTCCGGAGGTCGTCTCGGATGAGTTTGGCGAAGTTGGGTCCGCGAGCGACTTGTATTCGCTGGGCTTTGCCGCGTACGAATTGTTATGCGGTCCGAACTTCGAGTCTCTCTTCCCGGGACTGAACGCGTTTGGCCGAGACAAACAAGTCGCCTGGATGATGTGGCACGCCGCCGCAGATCGGACATTACCTCCGATTCACAAGGTGCTGGAAGGCGTCCCAGAGGACTTGGCGATAGTCATCGAGAAGCTGATCCAAAAGGATCCCAACAAACGATACCAAGACGCGGAAGAAGCGCTTTCCGATTTAAGCGTCGACATCAAGATCATCAACAAAGGTGGCGAGGGTGATGCTGATGAAGCGATCCGCAAAGCGGAAGAGGCCGCGGCGAAAAAGCGTCGCTTGACGGCAATCGGTGCGTTCACTGCCAGCTTGTTGTTGTGTGTTGTGATGCTGATTGACTTCAGCGGTGGCGGTGATCAACAGCAAGAACAGTCCGCTGATCCGACCAATGGCATCGTTCGCAACGTGCTGCTCGAAGATGATTTGCTGATTGTCGAGCATGATGGTGAGCCGGCGGAAATCCCATTCGGTAGCAATCCAAAGATACTGTTAAACGACAAGAACTTGATCTTACCACGCGATTTGAAGATCGGGGACCGCGTCACGATTCAGGATGTTACTCAAGAGGACGGAAGAAAGCGGCTCGAAATTGCGGCAACGCGACCGGATGTCAGTGGCGGCTATGTGAAAGAGATCCGCGGCAGCAACGATCAATTCGTTATGGAAGTCGACGAGGGACAGAATCGCGCCGAATTGGTGATCTCGATTTCGTCTGACACGAAGATCACTGTCAACGGAAAGAGGGCGGACTTCAAATCGTTGAAGGTCGACGATCGAATCCGGGTGTCGCACATTGCTGATAAGGTCGTCAATGGGGTTCGCGAGGCAACATCGATCGAGGCGCTGCAAGAACAGTTGATGGCAGGTGTGCTTCGTGAAGTCAGCGTCGAAAAGAACCGGATGATCATTGAATTGACCAAGGACGGCGGCACCGTATTGAAGGATTTGCCCATCAATGATGAGTGCAACGTTACCGTCAACGGTCAGCAGGTCATGAACGGAAAGCTCTTGCGTCCGGTGGATTTGCAGCCGGGAGATCGAGTGACCGTAAAGCACGACGAGGGTATCTTCGACGTTCGGGCACTTCGGCAGTATCGCTTTGCGGGAGTCTTACAGGATTACAAAGTCGACGTCCGCAGCCTCGTTGTGCAAGGTGACGAAGCGGATCAAAAAGTGTTTGTGGCCGAGCCAACTTGCGAATTCTTAATTAACGGCAAGACTGCCGAACTCGCCGATCTGCGACGCAACGATCAAGTTGTGTTGGCTTACGACAACAGCGGCGCGGAGTCGCAAGTGACCTCGATCGACGCGACGCGCCCAATTGCTGGCAATCGCTGGGTGATCTTGATCGCGAATCAAAACTACGATGACAACACTTTGTCGAAGTTGCCGTATGCCGTCGACGATGCGAAGTTGCTGCGGGACACGTTTTTGAATCGCTACGGTTGCTCAGTCGACCAAGTTCTTTTCTTGCAAGATGAAACCAGAGTTCGGCTTGAGCAGGCGATTCCAGAATGGATTGGCAAGGTTCCTGAAAACGGGCAACTGATCCTTTATGTGTCGGGCCATGCGTACATCGATGAGGCAGGTCAACCGTTCTATGCGGCCAAAGACTTCGCGATGAACCGCATCGGCGAGTCTGGGTTGGCACTGAGTTGGCTGCGACAGCGGCTAGAAGAGTCTCAAGCATCAGAGAAGCTGTTACTGTTCGATTGTTCGCACTCGGGCGAGGGAACGGATCTGGAGCGGCAACCATCAACGGCCGACATGTTGGATTCGGTCAAACCACCAAGTGATCCGGCTGTGTTTAAGTCGTCAAACGCCATTGCCAGCGCGATGACAGGACAGGCTGGCTTGGATTGGGTTGAGAAGAAACACGGCCTGTTTGCCCACTTCCTGGCCGAGGCTTACTCCGGCCGCGGTGACAAGAACGAAGACGTGCATCTCGAACCAACGGAGTTGTACGATTATCTCAAAGCGCAGATGGTCGCTGTTACGATTGACGATCAGAAGCAGTTGCCGGCACTTTACTTGCCCGACGATACACCGCCGCCGGCGGACCGATTGACGGCCGAGGCAAAGCAGGCGGTGAAGCTGATCTTTGCACGCAATTGGACTCAAACCCGAGTCTCTGAGAATGCGATCGTCGACTATGACAAAGCCAGCACGTTGGTGGCAGGAAATCCAGACGCACGTCTGGCTTATGCTGTGATTTTGCTAAAAGGCCGCGATCGTAAGAACAGCTTGCAGAATTTTGAGCAAGTCAAGCTGAGCCACCCTGGAAGTCTTCTTAGTTACGCTGGCGCGGCTTGGATACATTCGGAAGACGACCGTTTCACTGATTCCGTCCAAAACGTCATCGTGCTGGTCACGAAGACGTTGGTGCGAGCCCGCGAGGCTCAGGAGATGGATTCTCGGTGGGCGAAGTTAATGGATATCGCGGGACGCCTGCGCGAGTTCGCCACCAGTATCTCGGAACCGGCGCGGCGGCCATCAGCGACCGTTGTCTCGAAACTGGACCAATTATTCACCGATCAAGATGCCGAGCTGAAGAAATCTTTTGATGCAGGCCGGATGACAGTGCAGACTGTAGCGAAAGAATTTGCGGATAAGATTGATACGGAAACGTCTCCCCAAAAGGTCAAGCTTCTGGAACTCGACCGCAAGCGTCTGATTAAGTATGCTCCGTTCGAGTATGATTTGTTCCGGAAGATAATTGTTCAGGACTTAGGCTTACAAAAGCTCCCAGAGTAGCCGCTTAGTAGAATTATAATGGCAATTCTTAGAGTCGAACTTGGAAATCAACCGCTAGAAAGCTACGAACTGACTCGCCCCGAGACAGTGGTTGGCCGCCACCCGAATTGCCATTTGGTGCTACCAGCAACGACAGTTTCGCGTCAGCATTTCCGGATTCTGAAAGAACCGGAAGGCTTCTTTCTGGAAGATATGAAGAGCCACAACGGAACGGTCTTGAACGGTAGCAAGCTGGAGAAACGCGCACAACTGACCAACCGGGACGAAATCCAGATCAAGGATATCTTGGTCACGTTCTTTGATAATGCGGAAGATGCAGAGTTGACCGAGGACCTGAGTGCGTCTCACGTCCTCGATGATTCGAGTATCTTTCGAGTTGACGGCGACAGCCGACCCTCAATAATCGTGAAGACGCTGGACTTGAAAAAGCAGTCGCAGCGTTTGGATGTTAACTCGGCGGGCAAGCTGCGTGCGATGCTCGAGATAACACAGAACCTTGGTAGTTCGCTGGATATGCGGCAGGTGTTGCCGAAGACGCTGGGCGAGGTCTTTCGTATCTTCCCTCAAGCCGATCGAGGCTTCATTTTGTTGGAAGAAGGCGAGGGTGACGAAGCGGAATTGAAGCCGTGTGCGATCCGCACCAGGGATGAGGACAGCAAGACACCAGGGCGTTGCATCAGCAGCACGATCGCCGATACGGTCATGACCGAGCGTCAGGCGATTCTGAGCGCGGATGCGATTGCCGACGATCGTTTTCAAACGAGCGACTCGGTGGCGGATTTCGGAATTCGCTCTGTGATGTGCGCACCGTTGATGTCGGCAGCGAAGCAGCCGGTTGGAATCATTCAAGTTGACACCAGCAACTTGGAAAAACGGTACACTGAAGAAGATTTGGATGTTTTGGCGAGTGTCGCGACCTTGGCTGGTCAGGCCATTGAACACGCTCGGATGCATGAGTCTCAGCTCGAGATTGAGCGGGCTCAACACGACTTGATGACAGCTCAGCAAGTTCAACTTCACCTTCTGCCGCGCCGCCGACCGGATCTCTCGAATTATCGCTTCTATGATTATTACCACGCTGCTCAAACAATCGGCGGCGATTATTTCGGTTACATTAACTTGCCAGACGGTCGTGTGGCCATCGCCTTGGGGGATGTTGCTGGGAAAGGTATTTCGGCCGCACTGCTAGTCGCAAGGCTATGTGCTGAGGTTCGTTATGGTTTGGTGACCTCGCCAACACCCGCCGAAGCTGTTCGGCGAATCAATCGTGAATTGACGTTGTCTGTGTTGAATGGTCGCTTTGTGACATTTGCCATGTGCGTGCTCGATCCGAGCTTGCATGAGTTTACGATGATCAATGCTGGCCACATGCCGCCCATGTTGCGGAGCGCGAAGGATAATTCGATCACCCAGATCGGCTCGAAGATTTCTGGGCCACCCCTGGGCATTGAAGCCGAGTGGAATTACGAGCAGAAGTCTTATAGTCTCGATGTTGGGGATGCCATCTTGCTTTATACCGATGGCGTCAGCGAAGCGATGGATGCGGAGAACGAACTTTACGGTTCGAAACGAATTGCTCGCGTCTTTCAGGCCTCGGCAAGTGTCGCGGATGCGGGCGAGAATTTGCTGAAGGACGTCAACGAATTCAGCAATGGCGTCCAAAAGGACGACCTTTGTATGCTCTGCTTTTCGCGGGCAGAAGACAATTCCGTTCTCGACACGATGATGTAGTGAAGCCGGCCGCCGAGAGCCGCGGGGCGTCAAATTACGAAGAATCGCTTATGTCGACGTAATCGACACGACGATAACAAACAGGAATCCGGGGGCCGGTACGCTTTACGCACGTGGAGCGGCGATTGGGTGTGGCGGGGCGCTCTCGATGGTATGTGGTTGTGTGCTGTTGCGCAGATCTGATTGCATCTAGGATCGGTCGCCCGGCGCTCGCGCAGTCTTGTTGTGAGAGGTCGGCTCTGGCTTGCGAAATGTTCGAAAAAGATGTCCACGATCGCTCAGTATTCGTGGTCTTGGTGTGGTTGACTATCTGATCGGGCTGTTAATTCATCTGGTTGAGTGCACTATGCGTGATGCTGCTCGCTTCTTTTCTCGTTCGTGCGTTTGCTGGCTGTTGCTTGGCCTGGTGTTGTTGAGTGGGTGTACTCAGACTGAGTATCGGTTGCAGGCCGATGGTGAAGCTTACTCGACCATAGCCGAGCGGAACGATGATCCTCGCTGGGCGGCTGGTGATTACTCGATCGATCTTGATCCAAAGAGTCGCTACTTCGACAAACATGACCCGGATCGCTCGCCTATGCCAGAGGATGATCCGACGTCGAATCGGTATATGCGTTTGGTTAACGGGAAAAGGGGTTGGGGTCATTGGGGTGACAGTGGCCAGCGGGATGAGTTAGAGAATTCCGAGTGGCGCAATCTTCTTGCTGAGTATGTTGAGGTGAGTGAAGAGGGCTTTGTTAGGCTCGATGTTAACTCGGCGTTGTCGTTGGCTTATATGCATTCGCCCCAGCATCAGCGGCAATTGGAGACGCTCTATTTGTCGGCGCTTGATGTCAGTGAGGAGCGGTTTCGGCTGGATACGCAGTTCTTTGGTGGCAGCGATCTGGCGTACATCCACAACGGCAAGCTTTCGCCGGCGATTCTTGGCTTCGATGAGAATCAGGGGAAGTTTGTTGTGACGCCACCTCGTCAAGGTGTCGAGAACAACCGTGTTCCTGTAGGCACGAATGCTGAGGCTCGGCGTCGGTTCGCGACTGCGGGCGAGTTGCTTGTCGGCTTTGCGAATTCGTTCGTGTTTGAATTCACTAACGGTCAGGCAAACTTGACGTCATCGCTTGCTAACTTTTCGTTTATTCAGCCGTTGCTTCGAGGGGCGGGGCGTGATGTGGCGCTCGAACAACTGACGTTGGATGAGCGGCGATTGCTGGCGAATTTGCGGGCCTACGGGCAGTTTCGGCAAGGCTTTTATACTCAGGTGGTGTTTGGTGAGCTTGGTGTCGTCGGGCCTCAGCGAGGTGGCGGAAGCACGTCGCTTCAGTCTTTCTCTGGCTTTGGCGGCAGCGTGAACGGCTATCTTGGGTTGCTGCAGCAAGCTCAAGAGATTCGCAACACGGAAGATAATCTTCGGCTGCAATTGCGTACGCGAGATCGTTTGCAGGCTCTCTATGACAATGAACTCATCGATCTCGTTCAGGTTGACCAGTTTCGACAGAATATTGAAGTGACGCGGTCGACGTTGCTTGATCAACAAAACTCGTTGCAGTTGTCACTCGACAATTACAAGGCTCAGACACTTGGGCTGCCCCCCGATTTGTCTGTTGAAGTGGACGAGGAATTGATCGAACAATTTCAGTTGCTGCCGCAAGAGGCTAATGCAATCTTGCAGGATCTGTTCGGATTGCAGGCTCGTGTCGGTGACGTGGGTGAGTTGGTGGTCCTTGGGGTTCGGATTGGGCAATTGCAAACGCGCCTTGGCGAGTTGCCTGACGACAATGATGTCGAGGCCGTTGATCGCACATTCGGTCGTTTCCTGTCGTTGACGGAGGCAATTCATCGACGGCTCAAGGGGGCGCCAGCTGATGTCAGGGTCTTGGATGGCATCGATCCAGTTCCGGCATTGACAGAGGCTGAGGCTGCGGCTGTTAAGCAATTGAAGGCTCGTTTGGTTGACGGGCCAGATGAATTGTTGAAAGAGTTCGCAAAGGCTCAAGCTCAGCTTAAGGGGCTGTCGGACGGGCTGTCGGCCGAGACAGTTAAGGCTACTGTTGAAGATAACATCGAGTGGCTCAAGACGATCTTGCAGTTCGCTCACGGTTTGGTTGTGGTGCAGTCGATCTCTCGCGATGTGGCTTCCGAGCCGGCTGATATTCTGAAGCGATCCATGGAGGTAATCGGCCCTGTTCGTAAGCTGTTTGACAGTGCGCGGAAGGACTTGGAAGCAATGGATGCCGCCGTTCCGGCTCGCACAAGCACAATGAGGGAAGACGAGAAGCTCATTTTTCAAAAAGATCGAGAGCGTTTGCATCAGCGGTTCCGCGATCTTGAAAAGGGCACGCCAGGTTACGACGAATCGGTGACGAGGCTGGAGAGTCTCAAGGGCAACTTTAAGGAAGAGACGCGTGTTGAAACGCTTCGAGGTTTGACCGGTTGGGTGCAAGGCTATCTGCAAGTTGTCGAGCGACTTACATTGGTACCAGCGCAGGCGAGGTTGGAAGTGATCACGGTTGATCGCGTCGACCTTGATGAAATTGATGCATTTCGCGTCGCCCTGACAAATCGACTGGATTTCATGAATGGCCGCGCGGCTCTGGTCGATCGTTGGCGAGCGATTCAAGTTAACGCTGACGCATTGCAATCTGTTCTTAATATAACCGCCGAAGGAAATGTCACGACGGCTCGAAACAACCCTGTTAGTTTCCGGGCTCCGGCGGCGAATGCACGGTTGGGGTTAGAGTTCGATGCTCCGTTCACTCGACTGTTGGAGCGAAACGATTACCGCGAGGCGTTGATCGAATACCAGCGCAGCCGGCGAGGTTTGATTCAGTCGCATGATTCATTGCAGAAAGGTTTGCGAGCACTGCTGCGAACGCTCGAACAGCGACGACTCCAATTGGAGATTCAGCGACGAGCTGTTTCCATTGCCCTGCGGCTTGTCGATCAGACTCAGCTGAAACTGTTGACGCCACCGCCTCAATTGGGGCCGGGAGCCCGAGCGCAGATCAATCCGACGACCGCGCTCAATCTGTTGAATGCTCAGCGATCGTTGCAGATTAGCCAGAACAGTTTCCTGGCTGCGTGGCTGCGTTACTATGTTGCGCGAGTTCGCCTCTATCGAGAGCTGGGCGTCATGGAGCTGGATATCGATGGTCGCTGGGTCGAAAACCCGCTCGATTTTGACGAAGGCGATCCTGCTGGTGGCCTCGAACCACTCCCACTTCCGCCTGCTTTGCTTCCCCCTCCGGTTCCACCGGGTGAGCCTCAAACGGCCTTGGAAACAGCGACGCCTCCTGCAAATGTCGACAAAACCGATGAGGTAAGCCCCGTAAATCATGAAGTGGCCGATGAACACCTTGACGAAGAACTGCCGGATCGAAAGGATACGGAGGGCAGGCAACGGGAATTCCGTATCTCAGTCATGCCAGTTCCGAAAAAGTACGATTGATCGACCGTTTATTGTGTTTGGTTGTAAGGCCAGAGATAATATGGAATTCCTTCACACTTTCTTAGCCTCCCTTGTGCGGATTCACCAACATGTCTGTTAGTGTTCCTCAATCTGCTGAAAAGCCCGCTGCGACACGTCGCTCGTCTGGCAGCAAGTGGACTCCATTTCTGACATTGCTTGGGATCGTCGCGATCATCGGCACGGCTGCAGCTGTCGCACCATCGGCATCGGGTACCGATGACGGGACCTTGTTGACTCACAAGATCGCACGTGGGGATTTGATCGTTTCGGTCACCGAGCAAGGCACTCTGGAAAGCTCGAACAACACCGAAATTAAATGCAAGGTCCGCGGATACAACACGGTCACCTATGTCGTGCCGACGGGAACGGTGGTGGAGAAAGACGACGTGTTGGTGCGGCTCGATACGAAAGTCATCGAGGAACAGTACAGTTTGACCAAGACCAACACGTTCATCGCTCAGGCCACTTTGGCAGAATCATCGGCCAACGTCGAGAAAGCGAAGATTTCGATCGAGGCTTACGAAAAGGGACGCTTCCGTTCTCAGTTGCAAGGTTTGGAAAAAGAGCTTGCGGCTCACAAGCGTAATTTGCGAACTGCTCGCAAAATGCATGAACGCTCCGAGTCACTCTTTCGTCAGGGGTACGTCACGGAACTTGAAGTCGACAGCAACGCATTCACGGTGACACAAGCGGAACTGGAACTCAAAGTCAAAGAGACTGAGATCAAGGTCCTCAAAGAGTTCACTCGTGAGATGCAAATGAAGACGCTGCAAGGCAACCTGACGGCGAATCAATCCAAGCAGTCCGCCGACGAAGCCGGCTTGGCAATGGAGATCAAACGTCGAGACAGGGCAAAGCAGGAGCTTGACGATTGCGTGATCCGCGCGGAGAAGGGCGGTCTGGTCATTTATCCGTCAGCGGCGTCCTGGAAGCGAACGCCCGACATCACTGAAGGGGCAAACGTTCGCAAAGACCAAGTCTTGTTGCTGATGCCTGATTTAACACAAATGCAGGTCAAGGTTGGCATTCACGAATCGATCGTTGATCGTGTGCGGCCTGGGCTCAAAGCCAAGGTGACGCTTCCTGATCGAACATTGGAGGCTAAGGTTAGTGACGTTGCGTCGGTCACACGTCCCGCCGGTTGGTGGACGGGCAACGTCGTGAAGTACGACACAGTCATCGAGCTGCCGTCGGACAAAGGCCTCAAACCTGGAATGAGCGCCGAGATCGAAGTCATCTTGGCCGTTCATGAAAACGTGCTGACAGTTCCGGTTGCCGCAGTCGTGGAAACAGAGAAGGGCACATTTTGTTGGGTGAAGACAGCAAACGGGGCCGTTGTCCGGCGACTGTTGGATCTCGGTGATAGCAACGACGTTTTCATCGAAATCAAAGCTGGCCTGAATGAAGGCGAGGAGGTCGTGCTCAACCCGACTTCGTTCATCGAAGACGCCGAGCAAGATGCTCTGACGACAATGAAGAGCTCGCAGGAAACCACCAGCGACACTGATACGGGAGACAAGGGGGATCAGCCATGAAGCAAGTTCTCGCTTTGTCTCTGATTGTTGTCACAGGCGGTACGGCTTTCGTGATGTCGAGAAATGCTGACACACGTTCCGCCGGCCCGATCGTAACTCACAAGATTCAGCGCGGTGAGTTCGTCGTGACCATCACCGAACAAGGGACTCTGGAAAGCTCGAACAACACGGAAATCAAGTGCCGTGTGCGCGGCGATAACATCATTACGTCAGTTGTTGAAAGCGGAACTTATGTCGACGAAGGCGACCTTCTTGTCGAACTGGATACGCTTTTGATTGAGGAAGAAATCAGCGAGCGAACGAAGTTCTTTCATTTGGCAAATGCAGGGGCGGCTCGATCTGGCGCCGATGTCGAGAGAGCGAAGATTGCCATTAAGGAATACAAGCAAGGACAATTCGTTTCGGAACTGTCGTCGCTGCAGAAAGACTTGGCGATCGCTGAGTCTCGACTATTGAGTGCGAAGAATCGATTGAGCCACTCGCAAATGATGGCGCGAAGCGAGTACGTGAGCGAGTTAGATGTGGAGGAAAAGCAGTTCGCCGTATCCCAAGCTCAACTGAATGTGAAACTCAATCAAACACAGATCGGAGTCCTTAAGGACTTCACACGAAAAGAACAATTGGTTCGGCTTCAAGGCGAGCTGAATGCTGCTGAGGCGACTCACGAAGCCGACGTCGAAAGAGCGTTTGCCGACGAGAAACGGTTGAAGCGAGCTCAGGAAGAATTCAAACTCTGCAAGATTACAGCCAAACGAAGTGGCATGGTGATTTATCCAACCGGTGCAGAGTGGAAAGATGCCCCCGAAATCGAAGAGGGAGCGACAGTTCACAAGGATCAAATCCTGTTGCTAATGCCCGATCTGACCAAGATGCAGGTCAAAGTGGGCATTCACGAGTCCATCGTTGATCGAATTCAGGCGGGTATGAAAGCCAAGATCACGCTGAATAAGCGAAAACTGGAAGGCAACCTGTCATCAGTTGCGTCCGTCGCGAAACCCGCCGGCTGGTGGACGGGTAACATTGTCAAGTACGACGCCATCGTGCAACTTCTGCCCGTCGAAGGACTGAAGCCTGGTATGAGCGTCGAAGTCGAAATCGTCGCCGCCCACCATGGTGATGCCCTGACAGTCCCAACATCAGCCGTCATCGAGACGGATCAAGGTCAAGCTTGTTGGGTGATGAAGGGCGATACACCGGTCCGTCGATCACTTGAACTGGGCGACAACAACGACATGTTCATTCTTGTCAAATCGGGACTCGAAGAGGGTGAGCAAGTCGTCCTTGACCCGTTGGCGAATGTCAAAGAAGCTCAAGAAGAAGCAGCTCGTTCATTCGCGATGAACTAACGAACGGATAGCTCTCCGCATAAGAATCTTATGGCAACCGAACCGACTCAACACCCCGAACAGCAAGCACGTGATGCTCAGCAGAAACGCCATACGCCATCGCGTGGACTGGCTTGGCTGCGACGCGTTTCGTTGCTCGTCATTATTTTTGGACTGGCAACAGCGGCAGCGATTGCCGTTGGCGGATTTATCGACGCCGAAGTGCCACCAACAATGACGCATAAGATCAGCCGCGGTGACTTGGTCGTCACCATCATCGAGCAAGGCTTACTTGAAAGCGCAGTGAACCACGAGATCAAGTCGCAGGTCCGTGGCTGGAACACAATTTTGTGGATCATCGACAGCGGAACTTACGTCGAAAAAGGCGATCGACTCGTCGAACTCGATTCTGCCTTCATTCAAGAGCAAATCGACGAACGGACCAAGTACTCCAACTGGTCACAGTCTGCCGCCGACCGTACAGAAGCAATTGTTGCTCGTTCGAAGTTGGCCGTCTCCGAGTACGAAAAGGGACGCTACATCGCCGAGGAAATGACGCTCGAGAAGAACTTGATGGTTGCGGAATCTACTCTTCGCAGCGCCAAGGATCGGCTGCGTCACACTCGCGCGATGGCTAGAAGCGAGTACGTCAGCGAACTTGAAGTTGAAGAAAGAGAGTTCGCTGTGCGTCAAGCAGAATTGAACGTCAAGTTAAACCGCACGCAACTCGACGTGCTGCGGAAGTACACGTTCAAAGAGCAAATGCAAACGCTCAAGGGGGATCTGAAGTCGGTCGAAGCAACTCATGAAGCCAACGCCGAGCGGGCCACGGCCGATGCGTCTCGTCGGGATCGTGCGTTAAGCGAAATTAAACATTGCATCGTCACCGCAGACCGCAGTGGCCTTGTGATTCACCCCAACGCTGCAAAGTGGGAATCGCGGCCGGTCGACGAGGGCGTCAATGTTCACAAGGATCAAGTGCTATTATTGATGCCTGATCTAGATAAGATGCAGGTCAAAATCGGGGTTCACGAATCGACAGTCAAACGAGTCAAGCTTGGCCAAGTTGTCAAGGTGATCCTTGCTGACGGCACTCTTCAAGGCAAAGTCTCCAACGTCGCCTCAATCACGAAACCTGCCGGTTGGTGGACCGCAAATGAAGTAAGGTACGACACGATGGTCGCCTTGCCTGCCGTTGAAGGACTGCGGCCTGGAATGAGTGCCGAAGTCGAAATCGTTGTTGCTGAACACAAAGACGTGCTGACAATTCCGGTTGCAGCTATCGTCGAAAAGGATCAAGAGCACTACTGCTGGGTGCAAACGTTTTCAGGCCCCGAGAACCGTAAGATCACACTCGGTGATAGCAATGATATCTTCACAGTTGTTGATTCAGGTCTGCGCGAAGGCGACCAAGTGTTTCTAAATCCTTCGTACTATGAAGGTGCCGGTTCGGAAGACGAAGAGCCGAAAGCCGAAAGTCTTGAACCGAAAGAGAAAGTCGCTTCGAAGTAATCTTCGTTCGCTGAGAGTTCCGTGCAGTCGCAATTGTTTCAAACCATTGTTCTTGGCGTCAAAAGCCTGCTCGTGCAAAAGATGCGGGCCAGTCTTGCCGCGCTCGGCATCTTTATTGGTACGTCGACCGTCATCTGGCTGGTCGCGATGGGTGAAGGTGTCAGCTATCAGGCTCAGCAGCAGATTCTCGAGCTTGGTGCGAAGAACGTCATCGTTAAGACTAAGGACCCAAGTGCCGGCAGCGATCAAGACGCGAACCAACGCGTGAAGAAATACGGATTGCTGCGAGCTGACTATCGCCGAATCGTCGAGAACATTCCCAACATTAAGCGTGCGATTCCCATGCGGGAGTTGCATTTCGAGCTTCGTCTCGACGACCGAACTGTCGATTCGAAATTGGTCGGATGTGTTGAGGATTACCTGGAACTTAATCAACTCAAGATGGCTCGTGGCCGGTGGCTTGCCCCACGCGATCGTGGCGAGAAAGTCGTTGTTCTTGCTGACGAGACAGCCAAACGACTCTTCCCCTACGAGAATCCTATCGGCCGAACGATCTGGGTTGGCAGCGAGTTCTACAAAGTCATCGGCCAGACGAAACCTCGCACGGCGTCCGCAGCGATCGGCGGCAGTCTCGATTCGCGCGAGTACAATCTCGATGCCTATATCCCATTGTTGACGCTGCGACGCCGAATTGGCGATTTGGTGATGAAGCGGGTTGGCGGCGGCACGGGCTTCAACTTTGTTGGCGAGAAAGTAGAACTCAGCCAAATCACGGTTGAAGTGACTGACATCAAATACGTCGACGAGACCGCGGCAATCATTGAAAACCTCTTGAAGATGTTTCACGACGAGGAAGACTATTCAGTTGTCGTGCCTCGAGAGTTGCTGCGTCAAGCCGAGCGAACGAAGGCGATGTTCAACGCGTTGTTGGTCGTGATCGCCGGCATCTCGCTGTTGGTTGGCGGCATTGGCATCATGAACATCATGTTGGCCACCGTCACGGAGCGAACTCGCGAAATCGGCGTGCGTCGCGCACTCGGAGCCAAACGGCGAGACATTATCATGCAGTTCCTGGTCGAAACAGTCGTGCTAACAGGAAGTGGCGGCTTTCTGGGTGTGCTCTTCGGACTTTCCGTAGGTCCAATCTTTCGAATCGCGAAACAACTATTGACGATAGCAGCGCCAGAGCTCTTACCGCCAATTGTGCAGACAATTGAACCTCGAATCGCACTTTGGTCGGTCGTGCTGTCGTTATTTATTTCGTTTGGCGTTGGTCTTCTTTTTGGTGTCTACCCAGCCAGACAGGCGGCGTACATGGACCCGATTGAAGCCCTCAGGCATGAGTAGCCCCCGAACGAATCGTCTGGATCCCTGCTACGAAAACGTGACCTTCGAGAAACTCAAACGAACAGGAAGTAGATTTCGTGTCGAGCGACGAACCTGATATTGCATTCCAAGTCGACGAACTCACGCGTCGCTATGAGATGCAAAGCGAAACGGTTCATGCCCTGCGCGGTGTTTCTTTCGAAGTGCTAACCGGAGACTACGTCGCAATCATGGGACCGTCCGGTTCCGGCAAGAGCACGCTGCTGAACGTGCTCGGCTGCCTCGACCGTCCCTCTTCAGGTCGCTACGTACTTGCAGGTACAAATGTCGCCGACCTCGACGACGACGACCT
>PBMZ01000019.1 GCA_002722955.1 Planctomycetaceae bacterium
AGAGCACATCCCAGGTATCCTGTCTCACTGCCGATGGCCGCTCCACACCAGCGTCCTAGAAAGAATCAACAACAAGATCAAAGTCATCAAACGAATGGCATTCGGCTTCAGAGATCACGAATACTTCTTCCTAAAAATCAAACAAGCATTCCCCGGAATTCAGTGAAGAACCAAAAAAAGCCCGGCTCTCCCAATGGGAGTTGGCCGGGCACGCGGTGCTTTACGCTTTCGGGGCAAGTTGCCGTCAGCAACACTTACACCGATGTATCTAGGTTTTGCATGATCCCAGACGACAGTTGAAATTCTTCGTCAATTTCGCCTGGGTCGGAGACGATTTGATCGTCACCCTCACCACCAGCTAAGGTGTCACGAGTGCCGCCTTGACCGTTGATGAAGTCGACGCCATCCATTCCAAGGGCGATGTCTTGGCCGCTACCACCCAGCAACGTATCGTTGCCGTCTTCGCCGACCATCGTATCGTTGCCCGAATTGCCGACCAAGCTGTCATGGCCGTTGCCGCCGCTGATGCCGTCGTTGCCACGACCGCCGATCACAACATCATCGCCATCACCGCCATCCATTGTGTCATCACCATCATCACCTTCGAGACGATCGTCTCCATGGTCGCCTCGAAGAATGTCATGGCCGAGCTGACCGGAGAGCGTGTCATTGTTCCGGCCACCATCGAGCACATCATCGCCCGAGCCACCGAAGATGCGATCCGTTCCAAGCCCGCCAGACAACGAGTCGTTGCCTGAATTGCCAGCCAGCGTATCGCCGCCGGAACTTCCATCAAGCGTGTCGTCACCAGCGTTCCCGTTGAGTCGATCGTCGCCATCGCCGCCCGTGCCGATGTCATTTCCATCGCCACCGTCGAGCGTGTCTTCGCCAAGACCGCCGCTTAGATTGTCGTTGCCAGCGTCGCCATCGAGGTCATCGTCACCGTCGCCGCCAACAATGATGTCGTTGCCAGCACCGCCAGCGATGACGTCATCGTCGTCTCCACCAAGCAAGATATCGTTGCCGTTCGTTCCGGTGATGCGGTCTCGGTTTCTGCCGCCATCAATCAACACGAGCGAGAAGCCAACATCGGCATTCGCTCCCGAGATGTTGTCTCGCCCATTCTCTCCATTAATCGTCAATTGGAAAGCGGGCAATTCGTCAAGCGAACCGATCGTAATTGTGTCGTCGTCGTTGCGGCCATTTACAACGACAGACGTGAACGCATTGTCAATGTCGACAACCGCTGTTCCTGACGTCACCGTCAACAACGCACTAGTCACAACATCGCCACCCGGAGACAGCGTCAATCGCTGATTGACCGCGAATGTGTCCGAGTTGTTCGTTCCACGCACCTCGGCCGTGTTGGATCCAGTTCCACCAGCCAGAGTATCGCTGCTGTCGGCGGCGCCTTTCCAAATCAAGGTATCGTTGCCAGCACCACCGTCTAGGTTGTCCTTACCACCTTGGCCGCTGAGTTGATCGTCGCCGTCACCGCCATCGATGCGGTCGTCGCCGCCACCGCCGAAGATCGTGTCGCCACCATCTCCACCATCTATGCGATCATTGCCGCCACCACCTCGGATGACATCGTCTCCGACAGAGCCCGTGATCGTGTCGTTGCCACTTCCGCCATTTAACGTGTCGTCATCAACAACAACAGCGGGAACTGGTTCGTCATTCATGATCGTCACGGCAGCGCGGCTGTCTATGATTAACGCACCAACGGGATTCAACAAGTTGACGAAGAACGTTTCATCCGGTTCGAAGGAAACATCGCCCAAGACAGGAACGGTGAACGTGGCCATCGTCATCCCAGCGGGGATGGTCAAAGAACCCGTTGTTGCCGTGAAGTCTTGTCCGGCAATTGCCGTGGCATCGCCTGTCGCGAAACCGACGGTAACATCAGTCGTCGCTGGTGCTGACAACGAAACCGTCAACGTCGCCAGAGTGATTCCCATGTCGCCTTCCGTGACCGTCACATCAGCAATCTCCAACGTCGGACCCGACATACCTCCATCATCGTCCACAATCATAATTTGTGCTTGCGAGTCAGAGATCGTCGCATTAACCGGATTGCTGAGATTGATGAACACACTTTCGTTCGGCTCGGCGACAACGTCAGGAATCGTTGGCACCGAGATTGTTTGCGAAACTTCTCCCGGCATGAAGGTCAAGGTTCCCCTTGAGCCGCTGAAATCTGTTGCCGACGCCGTCCCCGCAACTGTTGTGAAGGCGACCGTGATTGTGTCAGTAGATGGCGCGGACAAGTTGACGGCCGCCGTAGCACTTGGCGGCATCGACGCGAGACCGGTGTTCTCAAGGAAGTAGAACAAGTCAGTCACAATACCTACAACGCCAAGGTCCAAGTTGCCATCACCGTCGTAGTCACCGGCGACCAAGTCGCCACCGACATCTCCAGCCCCCGGGAACATGATGTCCTCGCGAGCTTGAAACGTGCCGTCGCCATTGCCGCGGAAGACATTAGCTTCGGCGATCGTTGTCCGGTTGCCCGTAGCAATGTCCGCCGCGCCGTTGCCGTCGAAGTCAGCCACCTCTATGTTGAAATCGCCGATGCTTCCGGTCGTCGCCATTGACGTAGTCAACGTAAACGTGCCTGTGCCATCGTTGATCAGAATGTTGACCATCGAGTCGAAGTTGCTGCCAATAACCAAATCCAAATCATTGTCACCGTCCAAGTCAGCAGCATCGATCGCTTGCGGATTGTCTCCAACGGTTTGTGTCGTTAAGACGGTCAGCGTGCCGGACCCGTTGTTCTGCAAATACGAAACGGTGTCATCAGTTCCATTCGCGACAACAACGTCATTGTCTCCGTCGCCGTCAAAGTCCGCGGCGAAGACGTCAACAGCACCGTTACCCGTCGGGATATCGATTGGAGCAGCGAAGCCCGCGTTGCCATCGTTGATCAAGACGGACAAGTCGTCGCCCACCGCGTTGGCAACCAGCAGGTCATTGTCGCCGTCGCCATCGATGTCTGATGCCGTGATTCCTCGAGAAAACGAGAACTGAGCCAGTGGGACAATCATCTGAGCAGCAAACGTCCCGTCCCCATTATTCAAGAGCACAGAAACCGTCGAATCGTTTGCGTTGGATGCGGCAATATCAATGTCGCCGTCGCCGTCGAGGTCAGCGGATGTCAGGTCGAGGGAAAAGTCACCAATGGTGTACATGACACCCGGCGCGAAGTTACCAGTGCCGTCATTCAATAAGACACGGACTTGGTCAGCCCGCGAGGTCACGGCGATGTCGAGACTTCCGTCTCCATCATAGTCTGCAGATGTTACGGCATCAGCTGAGTTCGCGGCACCACCGCCGGCTCCGATCGTGAAAGTGACCGGTGGCAAGAACAACGGTGGCGGATCGCCTTCAGTGACAACAGCGTCTTCGATACTAATCGTCGGCAAGGCCGTCAGAACGGCTGGCGGAATGTCGTCGCTGTTAACAACATCGTCGCCGGCACCGCCATTGAGCATATCCGAGCCGCCACCACCACTCAGCGTGTCGGCTCCACCTTGACCATTTAAGGTGTCATTTCCAACTCCTTGCTGCTGCGGATCCGAGCTATCGCCAAACAAAACGTCGCGTCCGCCGCCCGCCTGCAATATGTCGTCGCCATCGGCGCCTTCCAATGTGTCGTTGCCGGCGTTTCCGATCAAGACGTCGTCACCTTCGTTACCGTTTAGGAGGTCGTCGTCTTCGGAACCTTCAAGCCGATCGTTTCCAAAACCTCCGGTGATCACGTCGTTGTTACGTTGTCCGATCAAACGATCGTCGCCGGTGCCGCCGTCGATGGTGTCGTCGCCACTGCCGCCTCGGATCAAGTCGTTGTCGGCATCGCCCATCAACAAGTCTTCGCCGGAGTTACCGTTAACGGTATCCAAGCCATCGCCGCCGGAAATCGTATCTTCACCATCATTGCCGCTGAGCACGTCATCGCCGAGACCGCCAGTTACGTTGTCAGCGCCATCACCAGCATCGATGGTATCGTTTCCGTTAGCACCACTGACGGTGTCACGGCCGCTGCCGGCATCGATCACGTCATTGTCGGACGAACCAGTAATCAAGTCGTTACCGTCGCCACCCAAAAGCGTTTTGCTTCCATTGATGGCGGTAATTGTGTCGTCGCCGTCTCCACCGTCGACGGTATCATTAAAGTCCGCAGCAGTTAGGATCGTATCGTCACCGTCATTGCCGTTGATCAGGATAGAAACGCCCGCGGCATTATTGAAATCGGTGGCATTAACACCGCTCAAATCGATCAGATTGGACTCAGGCCCACCTTCGACTCTAATGGATGTCACAAGCGAGGCGGGAACGTTTTGCAGTGTTCCGACAGACGTTAACGTACCGCCTGGTGCCGAGGATTGAACCTGAACGTTTCCGCTCAAAGCGCTGATGTTGATGGTGTCATCATTGTCGCTTTCGACAGTCAACTGACCATCGATGAACAAAGCGGTCACCGACAATAGTGTTCGGTCTTCGAGATACTCTACCGCGCTGGACCTTCGCGTTTGTTGGGACTTCGAGCTTCGGCGAGTGACCGCAACGCGGGCGTTTGATGGATTGGAAGGACGCATGCAGCGTCCGCGCAAGGAGTCTAACCACGAGGAGATGCGCACGATTCGTGCCCTCCAGAGCGAATTGTTGTTTGTCAAGTTGCTTCTTCAAATCTTCTGCCCGAAAGTCGCGGACCGCGCACGCAATGCGCGTTTATTCTGGATCTATCGTGTTGGTTGTCGTATCGACGCCCAGGATCGCCAACAGTCAATAATCTGCCGAGGCACCTTAGGACACGCACGCTGCGAGTAATGCTTTGAAGTGGCATTATCGGAATCAGGAGAGAAGCGGCATTGAGTGGCAAAGCGGCCACATGGCTCTTGAATAGCGATTGATGAATGTGATTTTTGAATTTCGAAGTAATCCTCGTAGGACGGTCATCGTCCCTGTCCGTCCTGACTTCTGATTTCGACGGGCCTGAAGTCCGTCGTCCGGACAACGCCTAAACCCTGAATTCGTATGCCTCTGACTTCCGAAATCAAAAATCACCATTCATCAATCGCTAATCAACTCGCATCGCCAAAACCTAGCCTGTCTCACGCGCATTCAGTACGATAGATGCAACCACCACGCTTCCTTATTGCTATGCGAGCCACCATGCGGCGCTATTGTTCCTACGCAACATTGCTCATCGCACTAAACGTCCTAACGCTCTCAATCGTGGCAACCGGTACTGGGTTCGCCGACGAGAAGAAGCCCGAGGATCGCAAGCTCACGTTTAAAGATGACGTGCTGCCGATCTTTCGCGCGAAGTGCTTTCAATGCCACTCGGGCAAGTCGCCGAAAGCAAAGCTGAACCTTTCCGATCCCAACGCCATCCTTTCTGGGGGCAAGTCCGGTCCAGCGATACGAGTCTCGTGGGCACAGCTCAGTTTGCTCTACTCGCGTGTTGCCGAAAACTCGATGCCGCCAACTGGCAAGAAGTTGACGGCGGCCGAAAAGGGCATCATTCGTAAGTGGATCAATGATGGAGCCAGCGGCGCCAAGCGAGGCGTGGGCATTGCTGAGGAAATCGAAAGCGACACGTTACTGTGGTCTTTTCAAACGCCACAAAAAGCAGAAGTGCCCCAAGTCAAAAACCAGCATCAAGTTCGTAACGCGATCGACGGTTTTATCCTGGATCGGCTTGAGGACAAGGGGCTCCAATTATCGCCCGAGGCTTCACGATTGGTGTTATTGCGTCGTGCGAGCTTTGATTTGATCGGGCTACCGCCAACTCCGGCTGACATCGATGACTTCCTTAACGACAAACGACCGGATGCGTATGAGCGGATGATCGATCGATTGCTGGCGAACTCACATTATGGCGAGCGGTGGGGGCGACACTGGCTTGATGCGGCTGGCTATGCTGATTCGGCTGGCGTGCTTTTTGAGGATCGACCGTTACCCTTGATTTATCGATATCGAGACTACGTTGTTCGCGCATTGAACTCGGGCAAGCCGTATGACCGGTTCCTTCAAGAGCAAATCGCGGGCGACGAGTTGACCAATTATTGGGAAGCCGAACAAACAGGCGACCGCTTGCCGCAAGACGTCATCGACGGCATCACCGCGACGGGTTTCTTGAGGACGGCCCCCGATAGCAGCCGACCGGACTTTTCGACGATCAAGAACGCGGCCGCGCAGTACTTCTACCCCACGCTTAACGACACCATCGAAATCGTGGCTTCCGCGACCATGGGCATCACGCTGCAGTGTGCTCGCTGTCATACTCATAAGTTTGATCCGATTTCACAGACGGACTTTTACCGTGTTCAATCCGTCTTTATGTCAGGCTATCGGCCGAATAAGTGGGTGCCGCAGATGGAGCGACGCTTGCTGATCGCCACAGCATCACAAAAAAAACATGCGAAACAGCGGAACGACGAAGTCAACAAGAACGTGGCGGCGCTGAACAAGGAAATCGAGAAACTTCGCAAAGAGTTTGGTGACAAGTTGTTTGAAGATAGCATCAACGCTTTGCCCGAAGCCGAGCGGGAAAGTGTGCGACAGGCTTTTGCCACGAACAAAGACAAACGCGACGATGCTCAAAAGAAGCTGGTCGAGAAATACTCGAAGACCCTGCGTCCTGCCGACAAGACCTCGCTCGACAAGGCTTTGAATGAAAAGTACCCGAAGTTCAAGAGCGAGCTAACAATTGCTAACCAAAAGATCGGCGAACAGAATCGCCGAAAGATTTATTTTGACGAGATACGTGCGTTTTATGATTTGCCCGGCGAGGTCTCGACGCCACTTCTATTACGTGGCGATCCGTTAGCACCGGGGCCGACAGTTGAGCCGGGTGTCTTGCACGCCGTCAGTGTTGACGAACCGTTTGAGTTGCCTAAGCAAGCGAAAGATGCAAAGACGAGCGGTCGACGGTTGGCGTTTGCTCGCTGGCTGACTCAGCCGGACCATCCGCTGGTTTCTCGGACGATGGTCAATCGGCTCTGGCTGCATCATTTTGGGAAAGGCATCGTCGGGACACCTCACGATTTAGGGGCGGCGGGCGAAGAACCAACGCATCCCGAGTTACTCGATTGGCTGGCCATCGAGTTTGTTGAAAGCGGCTGGAGTTTGAAGCACATGCATCGTTTGATTATGTGCTCGGCCACTTATCGACAATCATCAAATCGCGCGGCTTCGCTTCCGGTTGAATCCAACAAGCCCAGCCCTGATCGGGTCGACCCCGACAACGAATTACTATGGCGCCAACGCATGCGGCGACTCGAAGCAGAGCCTTTGCGAGACAGCGTTTTGAAGGTGTCCGGTTTATTGGACGAGAACTTGTACGGCTATCCGATTCCGATGCAACGCCATGGAAGCGGTGAAGTCACAACCGTCAACGGCCAAAATGGCAATCGCCGATCGATTTACTTGCAAGTTCTACGATTGACTCCGTTAACGATGCTGCAAGTTTTCGATTTGCCAGAGATGAAAACGAACTGCGATCAACGCATGCAGTCGACGGTCTCGACACAGTCCTTGGCACTGTTGAATAGCAAGGCATTAGTGGATGCCGCGAACTCATTTGCTGATCGCATTGGTAGCAAATCGGAAAGCGAGCAAATTGATAGCGCCGTGCGTCTCGCCTTTTCGCGACCAGCGACTGATGCTGAGTTGGACGTGTTGGGTGATTTCCTGAATCAACAGGCCGCCCGACGGGTGAAAGATGCAGCGACTGCGAAACAGGAATTGAAACAAGAGGAAGCTGAACGTCTGGCCTTAGTCGATCTGTGCCATATGCTCCTGAGTGCGAATGAGTTTTTATATATCGATTAGCAAGCACCAAAGTAGCCATCACTCTCCGAGTGATGGGCCTCCGGCGTTGACGTTATAAAGTAACAGGTCAAGATTTGGTTTAGACGAAAATATAATGGTAGTTGGCGTTTCCAGTACACAGACAGCAGAGGACCTTTGATGTCCCAGTAGCCACCGTCGCCAGACGGTGTTTCCGCGGTCTGGCGACGGCAGCTACTGGTATCTTGTTTCGGCACTGCTGCCTTAAACCGCAGGGCTCATCACTCGGAGAGTAATGGCTACTTTGTCGCCAAGGCGACTTTCGCTCCTCGCCATACTGTGGAGCTTTTTGATGCCTTCAAGACTATTGGCAGTTTGCGGTTCTTTCTTCGCCGCCTTTTTCTTGGTCCCTATTTCCATCGTTTGGTGGGAACTTTCGTATTCGAGAGGAGACGAAACGTGGAGCGGGATCTGCGGCCTCGTTGTTAGCTTGTTCATGATTCCCGAACTGCTGTTTGTCGTGAACTGGCCAACGCCCGCCGCCGAAGAGGACGCTACGCCAGTTTCCAAGCCAAGCTTCTTGAGTTGCATCGCACGAGGCTCGGCAAGTGGCGGATGCGGGGCTGTAATGATCTTTGCGATCTGGTACTGGGTTGGCCCTCCGATCGACTACAATCTATCCCTAGTCATTTTAGGATTGAGTACTCTTATCGTCTCGTATACCGTAACATTGACAGAGGTTTCGGGATTTTCGAATTCTGTTTAGAGGCAATCATGTTGGAACTTATTCCAAACGGGCAAACACGTCGCGACGTTATTTGTCGGATGGGGGCTGGCTTGGGTGGACTTGCCTTAGGCAATCTGCTTCACGAGCAGTCCGCTTTGGCCGCGAACTCGATGACCAACGCCCGAGGACCACATCGTGCCCCGCGTGCGAAGGCCGTGATTCAATTATTCATGCACGGCGGTCCCAGTCACGTTGACTTGCTTGATCCCAAACCGATGTTGAGCAAGTACGATGGCAAGACTCCGCCATCGGAAGTTGTCGACGATGAGAAGCGGACAAAGCACTTGGTGCAAACTCCTTTCCGCTTTCAACAATGCGGCGAAAGCGGAATCCCGTTTTCGGAAGTGATGCCGAAGATTTCTGAGCATGCCGACGAAATCGCCGTCATTCGGTCAATGCACTCAGTGCATCGCAACCATGAACAGGCCATTCGCATGTCGCAAACAGGCCTAACCATGAGCGGCCGGCCGACTCTTGGAGCGTGGGTAACCTATGGACTGGGCAATGAGAATCAGAATCTTCCTGGTTACATGGTCTTGCCAGATCCCGGCGGCTTGCCGGTCGACGGAATCCGCAATTGGTCCAGTGGATGGTTGCCGCCGAAGTTCCAAGGCACTCAAGTTCGATCCAGCGGCAGTCCAATCCTGTATCTGAAGCCGCCGAAAGAACGCTCGGCGAGCGTTGATGCCGGTCGATTGGACTTACTGCGAATCCTCAATAAGAAGCATCTGGAAAGTCGTCCGGGCGAGGCCGAACTGGAGGCAAGAATTGCGAACTTCGAGCTTGCGGCGCGAATGCAACTTTCGGCCACCGACGCCTTGGACTACAGCCAAGAAACGGCAGCTACGCAAGAGCTGTACGGATTGAACAACAAGAAGACAAAGTCGTACGGCACTCGATGTTTGATGGCCCGCCGACTCGTCGAGCGCGGCGTCCGATTCGTTCAGATTTTGATGGCCGGTCAGCCCTGGGACACTCACAGTGACAACGTTAATCGAACTCGCGACTGCTGTGCCCAGACGGACGGACCGGTCGGTGCCCTACTGACCGATTTGAAGCAACGTGGCCTATTGGACTCAACCCTTGTTTTCTGGGGCGGCGAATTCGGCCGAACACCAGGCGCAGAATTACGTGTTGCCGGGCAACCGCACGGTCGCGACCATCATCCCTACGGCTTCAGTGTTTGGATGGCCGGCGGCGGCGTCAAAGGCGGTCAAGCTTACGGCGCCACCGACGATTTCAGATACCGCTCGATCGAGAAACGAGTCTCATTCGCGCAATTGCACGCAACGATGTTGCACTTGTTAGGTTTGGACCACGAATCGCTCACATGGCATCACAACGGGCGAGATGAACGGTTGACGGACGTGTTCGAAGTCGAGCCGATTCGCGAACTGATCGGATAAGCATGTAGGAGAGTCGCTATAACGACTCTCCAGTGAATGCCCTGATAGAGGTCACTGTGTGCGGCTCATTCAGGCCGTAACGTTTATGCATTCCCACTCGGCACTGCAATCAACTAAGTTTACCTGGTCTTCTTAAGATCCGTGACCAGGATTGTCGATGTGGCAACCACGGCGGCTTTGGACTCTGTGCCTGTCCTGGTCGCTTCCTTCCATATTTCCCACCACACGCACGCTCTGCGTTCATCATTTAGCCATCACTGCCCACGGACTAACAACCACGGTTGTGCATCTTGGGCGGACACTGATCATGTTTGGTGGGTTGCCACGTTTTGCACGTTCGCAAAGATTTTCAGGAGTTCTGCATGTCGACTTTTCGAGCAGACAGTCAGTCTCACGAGTCATCCGTCCCCGCGAACGCTCAGTCAGAAGCATCCAAATCACGACTCAGCCACTCGCTGTTGCGGCTTCACAAAAGCATGGAAGCCAGCCGCCAACATGAACAACAGATGCAACGATTGTTCAAGAATTGGGAGGATCGCTGGTCAAGCCAAAGCACTGAATTGGCTCAACGCCTAGAGTACATCGAATCCCAACTGTCGGATTTAAGCGATGAAGAAGATGCGTCACCACGACTATCCGTCGTAAGTATTTACGGCTAGCGAGCCGAAGCCTTGCGACTTCGACTGCTAACAACATCTCTTACCTTGACGATGGCTTTGCCGTACTGGTGCGTGGTGCAAACGTGCTTTGACGTTGCTGTGGTGAAGTCTTCGGAGGCAAACGGCCAGGGATCGTCGACGTTCGCGACTTGCCAGTAGACGGTGTCGCAGAAGGTCGACCGCTGGTCGTGCCACTCGTTTGCTTGATGTTCCCGGTCACAGTGTTCGTCAAGTAGTTGTCGACCCGAGCTTGCTTCTTCACTCGGTCGAACACTTTCGACGCCGACTCTTGCACCTTTTCCTTCATGATTTCTTGGTGCAAGACAGCTCGCACTTGCTCTTTGTTGACCGGAACAGGATCGGTGTAGCCTTCACACTTCAGAATCACATAGCGATTCATGCCGATGTGAATGATGCCGGAGACCTCTCCTTGCTTAAGCTTAAAGGCAACCTTCTCGATCTCTGCACTGCCTGAGTACATCGGAATCGGTGGAATCGCACCATCCAGGGCTCGGCTGTTGGGTTCGATCGAGTGTTTTCGGGCCAAGAGTTCAAAGTCGTCCGGACGCAAATCAACTTGCTTCCAAACTTCGTTCGCATGTCGCAAGTTGCCAAGCATGATCATTCGAGCTCGGACGCGGCGTCCATAGTTTCGAAGAAAGGCTTTTTCGATGTCTCGTTCGCTCACCGTGACTTCCTCGACCGCCAACTTCCGCAGCGCCAGCATCGGCCAAATCACGTCTCTTCGATATTGGATCGGGGTCAGATTCCGTTCCGATTGCAACATTTGATACCACTCGTCGATGGCAATGTTGAACTCCTCGGTGATCTTGATGATTTCCTGATCCACTTCACTTTCGGTAACAACGACGCCGTCTTCTTCACACGCCAACTTGATGATGGTGCGATTGACGATGTTTTCCAGGACATCTTCGCCGACTCGAGCCACGCATTCGCGGGCGACTTCGTCATAGCGAACAACGATGTATTGGTTGCCACGTTGAATTCGAGCCAGCGTCGGATTCGACGCGTCTTCTTTCGAGATGCGTGCGGGTCCGCTGGTATCGGCAGCTGCGGTCTTCGGATAGTCCAAGTTTTCCGTCTTCAGCACCTGAATCAGCACTGCTGCCGCCAAAACGGCAAGCGCCGTCCCTGAACCAATCAAGACAAGCTTTGATCGTGGACTTTGCTGAGCCGGCGGCAATTGATTGCGGAACGCCTCTTGCAACTGCTCGTTCGTCATTTGCTCGGGGAGCATTTCTTGCGATTGTTGCGCAGTGAGATCGTTTTGGAGATTCCCTTCGCCATTCACTGTAAGACTCCGCGCTGTTGGAGAGAATGAATTCTAGTTGGAGAGAACTCAGTGTGGAGCCACCGAGTTGAAATGTTTTGTTCCGAATCTTCAGCAGACCAAGCCATTGTAAGACTGACAAACGGTGACGATTATGATCCAAAACTGCCCAATAGAAGCACCAACGCCGCCCATTTCCTTGCGCTGGGTTCGAAAGGCGGGGGACTATATGCTAGGTCTCGGAAACGGGTCAAGCTTTGTTTGTGAGCGACCGAAACCTCCCCCTATCTTGCCCATTCGGACTCCCAATCGCTGGTATCGGCAATGCGAAAACTGAAGGCTTGCTACCTCAGCAGCGAGTCGTTTATCCTGGGCGAACTCTGTCGGCGTATGCAAAGACAGAGACGTCGTTTAACGCCCAGCTGAAGGCACTGGCGACCAAGAAGCAAAGTAGACTAATTGCTTCGATATTTGTTCGTCGCCAGCGACTATGGTTTGGCGTTAAACAAGAGAATCTTTGATGACGACAGACCTTGCCTGTTAACAATGCCTGTCAACCGCGGTTAATCCTGGACGGGACGCATGTCCGATCTGACTCACTTCGATGAATCCGGCGCCAGCCGAATGGTGGATGTTGGGGCGAAAGCCGTGACATCGCGGATGGCTAGGGCCGAGGGATTCGTGTCGATGCTGCCAGAAACGCTTGAGCTGATACAGAACAAGCAACTGGCAAAAGGCGACGTCTTCGAGGTGGCTCGGCTGGCCGGAATCATGGCGACGAAGAGGACGGACGAGTTGATTCCGCTGTGTCATTCGTTGGGCCTGGATTCCGCAACGGTGGATTTTCAGGTTGTTGACCAACAGAGTATTCGGATCGAGGCGACCGTCAAGGTTGAAGGAAAAACGGGCGTCGAAATGGAGGCCTTAACGGCCGTCAGCGTTGCGGCGCTGACAATTTATGATATGTGTAAAGCCGTTGACCGAGCGATGTCGATCGGGCCGATCCAATTGGTCGAGAAGCTTGGCGGCAAGAGCGGCCACTTCCTTCGGGACGGTGAAACCCGCGGTGAGGATGACGAAGAACAATGAGCAAACAAGTGGCGCGTCATGATCTCCTCGAACGAGTGACCGAATACATCGGCGACGACTTGCTGAAAGTCGAACAGATTTTCAGCGACGAGCTGGCGACGGATCACGAATTCGTGGCCGATATTCAGTACCACGTCTCTCGATTTCGAGGGAAGCGGTTGCGTCCGATCCTGATGTTGCTCACCGCAAAGGCACTCGGCGAAGTCAAGCATGACCATATGGTGCTCGCCGCAGTTGTCGAAATGATCCATACCGCGACGCTAGTCCACGATGATGTGCTTGACGATGCCGCGACAAGGCGGCATGTCGCGACTGTGAACTCTCGCTGGAACAACGAAACCAGCGTGCTCTACGGCGACTATCTATTCACGCATGCATTTCATCTGGCCAGTAGCCTGGATAGCACTTTGGGCTGCCGATTAATTGGTCAGGCCACGAATGTCGTCTGCGTGGGCGAGCTGTCGCAGATTAATGAGCGGGGCAATTCGGAGTTATCCGAAGAGCACTACCTGCGAATCATTGACCAGAAGACAGCCGAACTCTGTGCCTTGTCGTGCCGACTGGGTGCCTTGTTTGGCGATGCTGATGAAGACATCGTCAACAGCATGGACTGCTACGGCCGATCGCTGGGCATCGCCTTTCAGATCGCCGATGACATCCTTGATGTGATTGGCGAAGAAGAGGACATGGGCAAGACGCTCGGTTCCGACCTGCAAAAACAGAAGCTGACCTTGCCGTTGATTCGATTGCTTGAGCAATTAGGCGAAGCTGAAGCCGCTCAGGTTCGAGAGATCTTGGCTCAACCGAACGAAGAAACTGGTGCCGCGCTGAAGCCATATTTCGCGCGTTGCGAGGCCATCGAATACGCACATCACCGTGCCATCGAGTTCGCACAAGAAGCGCGTCAGCAAATCGAAAAGCTACCCGATTCAGAAGCGACGCAGATCCTTGCCGACGTAGCGGAATTCGCAGTGAATCGGAATTTCTAAGGCTGTGATAAGGCATGTCATAGCGTTGATCGGTAAGGCGCGTGAAGCCTTCAGTTAGCCAGTTATCCGGGAATGTCAGTATTCGTACATTTGTCGTTTGCGTCAATGCAGACTTGAATTGAATGACCGAAGAACAAGCCGCCATCGTGATGCCAAAACGTAACTTCACCGTCGGCTTCAACTGTGATTGCTTGAAGAGTCATTTTCGCCTTGAAGAATTCAGATGACACTTCCTCCTCACCTTCGTCAAGCCAAGTATCATTCTTCAACTCCAGAAGGCCATCAATGGCATAGTCGGCGGCCAATTGCTGATATCGTTCGAAATCTTCAACGATCTGCTTGACACGCATCAACGCGCTAGACGCATCGATTCCTTCATCTGGATTGAGCTTGATTTCGAATGTGACATCTCCCACTCGCACTTGGCCACGATACCAATTCAGATTGTCGTCCCACCTGAGAGTTCCAATCAAGTCGTCAACAAGCGGTGGTGTTCCTGATGGCTGCTTCTGTTCTGGGACCGGCCCATGATCCCGGACAAGCGTTTTGATCGAGTAGTCGTCCGAGATGTTATCCGGAAAGCTTCCAAATGCTCCGGAACATAGCGTGAGCGTTTCGCCGTCCAATTGGTACAAGTAGTGGAGAATGATGGGATTGGGGTCAGGAGGGCCATCTGGGCCGTTGTAGTCCAGAGTTTCGGTCAAACGCTTCGGGAATACAGATTCATCGACGACGAATGTTAGTCGCAGTTTACCTTCGTCTACGAGATTCGGCACGATCTCCTTCATCGAGTTGCCGGCAATCAGGTAGTGCGTGGCGGATTCGTGTACCGGCCTACCTTGTGCGGTGGACGAGATAATTCGCCAGAGACCTTGGAGTGCTTCGGAATCGCTCATTTTTGGGCACTTGGCTCAATATATAGACGACGTGGCACGCGGCAGATTGCCACTACTTCTCAAGCTGAATGTAAAGCGGAAGATGCCGGTAATAGACTTCCAGCATCAGCGTGTTTAGACACGTCAAATAAAGTCGGCCGCCAGCCTCGCCCCAGCGATCTTGATTGGGACGAATCGGGTTCCAGCTGCCGGCGGAGCCGCCGTCTTTGAGTTGCGAGTCAACAAGCATGTCTCGCAATCGTGAGTTCCACTGGTCCCAATGTTCGCCTTGCATATGGAACATGACCTGCGTGGCATAGTACCAATAGTATGAGTCCCGCTGCGTCAGCGACGGCAGCCGAGCCTTCAGTCGATCGGCACCAGCGATCAAGAGCGGATCGTTTCGCTTGGCCCCCAAGTACTGTCGCATCAACAGAGCCTCGGCAGTCATTACGTGAGAACCTGGCCGCGAGGGGTGATACGCGTGCTCGCCTGTAGTGCGATCTTTCAGAGCCAAGTCGAGCCACTTGCGGACGCCGTCATACGACTTTTGAGGGACCTTCAATCCGGCCATCTCACCACTCTTGAGAGCCATCAACTGCCAACCAGTCACGGATGTGTCAGACTCGAATCGCGGTCGGTAGCGCCAGCCGCCGAAATCAGGATGCTGGGACTCGATAATGAAGTCCAAAGCCTTCTGTGCCGGAGCTTTCAACGAGGGGTCCTTCGTCATCGCGTAAGCTTCGCAAACGGCGATCGCGGCGATGCCGTGGCTATAGAACCAAACGAACTCTGATTGGCCGGTATACAAATCGCCGTTGGGCTTTTGATTCTTGACCAACCATTGGACGCCGCGTTGAACTGTTTGTTGATGCTGTCCGCTTTCGTGGGTGTAACCGGCTCCGAAAAATGCTAACAGCGCCAATCCCGTACCAGCGGTATCGGATTTGAAATTGCCGTGATGTGTGCAATTGTGGTCTTTGCATTGTTCATGAAAAGCATGAATGCTCCAGCGGCCATCGGGGCTTTGATGTTTCGCCAGCCAAAGCAAAGCACGCTCGACGGCGCGTTCTGACTGTTCTGTTCCGCCCAGTGCTTTCGCCGCATCGGTTCGAACATTCAGCTTGCGAGCCGACAAGCCCTTTGGCAACTGTGCCTCGGTGGCGGCGACAACCCCTGTTGACTTCCGTAGCAAGCCACTGAATGCGGATAAATCGGACTTAGACAGCTTCGCTGAAGGCCGACTTCGACCACTTGAGAGCCCATTGCCAACGCTCGCGATCGTTGTCTTGCCTGTTCGCTTCGGTCCACCAAACGAACCGGTCGGAAGACTTCCTGGCAAGCCTGCTCGGCGTCGCCGCCCAGTGCTGACGCGAGGGCCGATCGAAGACGAGCCACCCTTTGAGCCACCGCCGCTAATTCCAGCGGCCTGTGGTCCAGCGGTGACCAGTTTCCCAGAGCGTTCTGCTTGGAGAGCTCCGGCAGGCAATGTGCTTAAAGCACTGCCAACAGAACTGTTGGCTTTCATGGCTGTCGCTGATCCTGTTGGTCCAGTCCCCAGTCGAGCACTTTGGCCCGTGGAGCGTGCGGCTAGCCCAGTGCCGACCGAACCAACATTTGTTCCGCCTCCTGCCGATCCGGTTGGAGCACTAACGCCAGTACCGGCGTTTCCACTTCGGTTGGGTAATCCTGATGTTGAACGACCGACGCCCGTTCCTGTTGGACCGCCCCTTAATACGCCAGCGGCCGCGTTACCGGCTGCTGCCGTAGTTGGAGTGGCTGAGCCTTGAGCCCGACCGCTCGCCGCGGCGACTCCGGTGCGACCGGAATTCGATCTTCCTTGGACTGGCGAAGAGGGCGCATTACCCAAAGCTGCTCCACGAGCGGCCGATGCACCGCCGCCAGAGTTTCCATTGCTGGAAATTGCAGCCTGTCCCACGCTCTGCCCGGTGGAGGGCGCGCCGCCAGCGGCACTTGTGCCAACACGGCTGGGAACTGTTGCGGCAGCTCCACGAGCACGGCCCGTGGCTGCAGTGGATTCTGAAATCGTTGGCCCCGTTCCGCTGGCCGTTGCCGCAACGGAAACTCCCTCAGCGGAAGATTGAGCTTGTCCGGCGCCGGCCTGAGCCGTGTTGCGACCAACGTTCGCACTTCCGCCAGTGATTGGATTCGATGACGCGATGCTGCCGACGGTCGAGCCAGTACGGCTGGGCGTCGTCCCTTGAGTGACCGTTGGAGCTCCACCGGACGGCGCTGAGACCGCACCACTTGCCGAACCTGCCGTCGACGGAACTTGTGACGATGTGGATCTTTCGCCGTTTACGGCCGCCTCTTGGACGCTGGCGGCACTGGCGGCTGCGGCCGCGTTAACTTGAGCCGCCTGGGCCTGAGCTGACTGAGCCGCTCGTTCGGTCGCTGTCGATGTTTGTTGCCGTTCGGAAGCCGCCGCGCTGTTGAGCGATTCGCTTTCTTGCGGGCGAGTCTCGCTGCGATTCGCTTGAAGGTCAGCCGCGCTCACTGCCGTTTTGGCCAGAGTTGTGTCCGCTTGCAAGCGCTTAGCTTCCATCTGAGCGGCGCGTTGTCGTTCGACTTCCAATCGAGCAGCTTCGGCCGTCGCTTCCGCGGCGTCTCGCGCCCGCGTTGCCTCGGATTGCTCGGCTTGATCGGCTACTTGCGTTTCTTGAGGATTGCGGTCAGGTGTATCAGGCGATTCGACCTCTTCCGGCTTTCGCTCATCACGCTGAGCCTCTAATTCGGCGACCTCTTGGGGCGAGTTCTCCGATTCAACGTCGTTTTGTTCTTTCTTTTGATTCGCCAGCTCGGTGTCTTGCTTATTGACTTCGACATCGGAATCCAATTCCGCGTCCTTGGCATCTTCAGCTTTGGGAGCGTTCTCACTTTCCGCCTCGGCGGCGCGTTCGGCTTCCTTCTGCTGACGCTCGATCTCCGCCCGCTTGTCCTCTTCGATTTGCTCTTCACGCTCGACGCGTTCGGGGTCGCTCTGTTCGACTTCGACGGCTCGATCGGGAGCGATCGCTTCCAAGTCGTCGGGGACTTCGACTTCAGCCTGCTGACGCTCGACGGCCTCGACATTGGATTCTGTCATCAACGTTTGGTCGGGCACTTCCCAAGCCTGCGTCTCTTCACTTGCTGTGGCTCCATAGTCCGGCAACGTGACCTCTTCGGCCAAATCACCCAAGCCTGCGTCTTCGGATGCCTCGGCGGTTTGCAGGAACATGTTGTTGACGACAACGCTCTTCAACGTCAGCACCAACACCAAGTGCAGCAGTAAGCTAATCACAACGGCGTACTGAAGCCGCGCCATCACGATGCCGCGGATTAGCCATGACGCGATGAGCATGATGACCATCAAGACCAACGCCCACCCCATTTGGCCGAACAACGTACCGACATCGGGAACGCCGTGAGCATTGGTGTGGCGGAAAAACATGCCAGCAAACGACAGAACGCCGGAAAGCACAGAGACCATCAGCGCGGACTTGAAGCTGAGTCCTTTGGGAACTTCAGTTTGTAGTGTGCTGCGTGGCATGAATTCGTTTTTATTGCACCGCAAGAGCCTCGGGGACAACGGCGACTTTGTAATTGGTGATATTGGCTTTATTACAAAGGCTCATCACACGGGCCACATATTTCCAATCGGCACGTTCGTCGCCGCGGATGATAACCATTCGACCCGGATTGTTATTCTGACTGCGCTCGAGGAAATCCGACAGCTCAATTTCGCTTCTTTGTTGTCTGCCGAGAAAAAATCTGCCATTCATGTCGATGCTGATTGTGATCTCTTGCGGCTGAGCAACCAAGGGCATCGCCGCCGCAGCCTCGGGCAAGACCGAATCCAGCACGCTTTGCTCCATCGACTGAGCTTCCTCTTCAAAGTGGGAAGCCACCAAGAAAAAGAGCAACAATTGGAACACGCAGTCGATCATAGGAGTCATGTCGATGCGGCGTTTTTCACGATTTTTGGATCGAAACTTCATTGGATTTGATTTGAGATTTCAGATTTGAAATCCGTATTCGTTACGTTTCTTCTTGGTTACCCATCAGAGCAAACAGCCCTTTCTTGGGTTTGCCTTCTTCACCTTCACTGGCACTTGCCACTGGTGCGGCTTTGCGAGACTTGGCCTTATCGGATTTGCTGGGCTTCGCAGGAGCCGCCGCAGGTTGGCTGGCACTCGACTGAGACGTGGATTGTCGCTTCTGAGTCTTCGCGGCTTGAAGAGCGGCTGCTTTGTGGAGATTGATGCCGGAAATCTCACTCAATTTGGCATCTTCACTACCCTCAACATCCAACGTTCGAGTGATCTTTACTCGCCCTTCATGATGCTGAAGCTTCTGCAGAAACTCCTCGAAGATTTCTTCCATCCGCGCCAGTAACGCGTCGATCTTGCCTTCCAAATAATTCGCACAAAGGACGGCTGTCACAGCAACGCATAGACCAGCAAAGGTCGTGACCAAAGCCGTGTAAATTCCTTGGGCCAATTCCTGAGCTTTCTCTGATCCCGTCGACGTCGTCGTACTGGTGACCATGAACGCCAGAATCATACCCTGAACGGTTCCAATCAGTCCCAACAACGGCGTAATCGTGGCGCAAACATTGATGGGGCGAATGTTTTTCGAGAGTGAAGTAGCTTCGCGGGTCACGGCATCTTCAACCGTTTTTTCGACCTCGGTTTGAGGACGCCCTGTCTTCAACAAGGCGGCTCGAACAGCATTCGCTAATGGCGAGCGAAAACGCTGACAAAGCTTGTAGGCCGCTTGCGGGTCGAAGCCTTTTTCGAGCGAACCAAGCTTCTTCAATTCCAGTTGAAACCTAGACGGAATCACCTTTTCTGCACGAAGCCCGAAGAGACGTTCGATCGTGAACGCAATCACGACGACTGAGCATATGGCGATGGGCACCATGAAGAGGCCGCCGGCAATCGCCATGTCCCAAATCGATGGATTCGCAGGATCATTCGCAGCGGCAGCAGGAGTAGCCTGCGCAGCTTGATCATCGGGCGTTGCGGCCACAGGTTCGGTCGGCTCGCCAACGGGTTCTTGAGCCCATGCTGCCACTGGCAAGACCGCGTGCATTAGCACAGCGACCGACATCAGCGTCCACAAGGATCGAAGATTCAGTTTGAGTGGCTCGCTGCCGAGCCGATAGAAATTCATCTGGAATTGCTCCGAAAGTACTTACTTAAGTGCTGCAATCCGTTGTTGAGCCAGTTTTGCTTTTGCGTGATTGGGGTATTTTTCTACAACGATTTTGTACTGAGCCAAGGCCTTGGCTACATCTTTCGTCACCTCAAAACACCGCCCCGCTTCAAAGTGCGCCAACGGCGACCAATCGTCGTGATTGTAGGCAAACACGGTTCGCAGGAAGTGCTTGATCGCATCCTTATGTTTCTTCTGAGCAAAGCAGACTTCGCCGATCATGAAGCGTGCTTTGGCGGCCGTTTCGGTCTGAGTTTCCTCGGTCACCTTTTCATACAACTTGACGGCTTCGTCCAATTCGCCTTGGTTGTGAAGTGCCCAGCCCAGGCCATAGCGAGCCTCAGGAGTTTGCTCGAACTCGGAGTAGTTGGCTAGGATTTGACGATAGAACTTGGCACTGTCTTCCCACTTCTTCAAACTTCCCGCACATTGCCCACAGCGGTAAGTTGCCAAGGCCTTGTAACGTGAATCGTCGCGACCGGCGACTTTATCAAAGCGTGTCATAGCCTCTTGCCACTTGTCCTGATTGAACTCGCATTCGCCTAACAAGAACTGGGCATCTTCGGTCAGCTCGCCGCTGGGCACGGCCTTCAATTGAACTTCGAAGGTTTGGCTTGCCTTGTCGAACTTGTCTTGTTTCAGGTAGCACCAGCCCAACTTGTGAATGGCCTTTTCTCGCAAGTCAGGTTCGGACGCCTTCTGTTGAGCTTCGAAATAGGTCACGGCCGCGTCATCAAATTTCTCGGAGTCGTACTGAGATTCCGCTACTCGGAACAAACTCTCTGCCGCCAACGGGCTGGTGGGGTGTTTTTTTGCGAGTTCCTGGAAGGTGACTGCGGACTCAGCGTCCTTGCCCAATTCCAGCATCGCCCAAGCCAGCTCGTAATAGACCTTGTCGGCGCCGGCGTAATCGTCGGACTTCAGGATTTCTTTGAACGTTCCCGAAGCAGCCTCGTATCGCTGCTGGCCCACTTGGCACAGCCCCAACACATATTGAGCATCAAGGCGATCATTCTGTTTGGGATTCGTCTTTAGGAACTCACCCACGTCGGCTTCGGCTTTGGCAAAATCGCCCAGTTGCTGGTGGCTCATCGCACGAACATAGAAAGCACGCGGTCGTACTTCAGCGTTTTGATAGTTCTGGAGTAACCGCGTCAATGAATTGACGGCTGCTTCAAACTGCCCCAATCCAAATTGCGACCAACCGATGCCGTACTGAGCGAACGACGCATACTCGCCGTTCGGCCACTTTTGGACGACGCCCGCATAGGCGGTGGCCGCTTGTGCCAACTCGCCCTGAGCGTAAAGGCTCTCGGCGATACGGTAGTTGGCTTCGTCCAAGTGTTTGCTGTTGGGGTACTGGTTGATCAGACGTTTCAGCACTGCGTCCGATTTCTCGAACGCATCCTGCTTTTGGTGAGCTTGCGCCAACGCTAGCAACGCTTCGTCGTTCTGGCTTCGGTCGCTGTCGGTGGCAACCGATTGCTCTAAGAACGAAACGGCTTGAGCAAAATTGTCTTTGCCCAGATAGCTACGGCCTAAAAGATATTGAGCTTCAGACTTCTTTTCATCGTCCGTCAATCGCGTTGCCAGCGGGCCAAGGTGCCGGATGGCAGCGTCGAACTTCTTTTGCAACTGCAAGACCAAGCCATAACGAACCTGAGCTTCACTGAAGCTGGCGTGTTGCTTGAAGTCGGCAATGAAACTGGCGTATCGAGTTTCCGCGCCGGCGTAGTCTTCTTGGAGTAAGCGAGACTCAGCGGCAATGAATAAGACGTCGGGCTTCAACTTGTTGTCTTCGTACTTCGCCAAGAATGCGTCGCCGTGGGATTTGGCTTGGGCGTGTTGACCAACCTGAAGCGCTGTCAGTGCGGCCATGTACTTGGCCTGCGGTGCCAACTCGTCTTCGGAATACTTCTGAGCGAACGTTGCATAAAGTGCGACGGCTTTGGGCCGCTCTGCTTCGATTTCGTAAAAGGCGTCCGCTCGCGTCAGTTCCATTTGTGGCACGAAGTCGTCGCCAGCGTGCTTTCGGATGGCGGCATCCAGAATCTCAAGTGCCTTGGCGGCGTTGTTGTCTTTGATCCAACTTCTGGCGATCCAATAATCGGCTTCGGCGGACTTGTCTGTGTCCCGTTTCGAGACGATCTCGAAACCCTGCCGTGCAACCTCGAAGTCGTCGTTCAAGAAGAAGCAGCGTGAACCGGATAGCACGGCGTCGTCGTAGTACTTGGTGCCCTTGAACTTTCTCGGGACCTCCCAATACAAGCGGCCGGCCTTTTCGTACTCTTCCTGCTCGTACAGACAGCGAGCCTGACGGACCATGGCAAAGTCGGCCAATTTGTAACCGTCGACGCCGCTGAGTTGCTCGAAAACTTTCTCGGCCTGCTCGAACTTGTCGACGGCGTAGAGCATCTCTGCCTGACGCATGCGGACGTCGTTCTTCAAGGGATGATTGGGGAACTTCGTCAGCAACGCCGTGTAAGATTTCTCCGCGGCTGCACTCTGATCCAACGTTTCTTGAGCGACACCCATCGAATAATAGGCATCAGCAACTAGCGGATCCTTGGGAAACGAGCTGATCAACTTCTCATACGAGGTGACGGCTGCGTCGAGCTTCTTCTGAGCATACTGGCTTTCGCCCCGGTTGTAATACGCGCGAGAAGCATGCTCGCTGCGAGGGTACTTGGCGATCAAATCGGAAAACTGCTTTTCGGCGATCGCGTAATCAGCGGGCTTCTGCGTTTTTTGAGCTTTCTCGTACAACGCACTTCCGTAGTTCAGCAGCGTCGCATCGAAGAGCTTGAATTTCGGATATTTCGTGACGACCATTCGCAGCGAGACGATGGCGGCGTCGACTTGTTTTGCCTGAAGTTGGCAAGTGCCCAGGTAGTGCCAAGCATGGTCTTGCCGCGGGTCATCAGCAAATTTTTTCTGAAATGCCTTCCACTCGTCGATCGCTTCCTCGTAAAGCTTCGCGTTTTGGAAGCCAACAGCCACGTTAAATTGCCGGCTGGCCGCTTCAGACTCTTCCTGAGCGAACGTCGATTGGAGATTGACGCCGGCGACAAGAATGCCGAGTACTACGGCGCAAAACATTCTGTTAAAACGGCTTGCGCTGTTGACGGAGATGGGTTCATCAGATGACTTGCGGGCAATCACCGGAATCATAGCGAGACCTACGAGTTGAAAAGACAAGTTGTAGGGGAAACAACAATCCGGGCAGCCAGCGACACCTGCAAAAAACGCACGAGCATAACGCCAGACGCCTACTGTTAAGTTTACCCCATACAGCTCAAAAATGCTTCCTGGAGTGGGTGAAAATCAAATTCGACCAGGAATTGATGGCCCATTTGGCCGGGATAGGTTGCGGTGAGGAATTACGTGGAACAGAAGGCCGCAGAGTTCGCAGAGTCTGAATGCTTTGCGTCCTCTGCGCCCTTCTGTTCATTCTTAGGCAAGTGCCCGACAAAACACGGATTCCGACGATTTGCCGATTACCTTATGCTAGAAAGTGTCGCCACTTTGGGAGGTAGACTTCACCAGAAGTCCCACAGAAGGAATACTGCCAGTCAGCATGTTGAGGCAACACCCTTAATGACGAATTCTTGCTCGTTTAACCCGTTGCCGTAGGCCAGGACTATTCTCTGATGTCCTCGCCTACGACTACGGGTTGAACGACCTATTTCAGGGTTTGCTCTTGATGGTAAAGGAATGATGGATGGTGATAGCTCATGCATTCCTGGTGATCGCACTTTCCGCGGGATTTCAAGCCGACGCCCCGGATGACTTGCCGCCGTTTGCCACTTTCGAGACGTTGGCACGCAACTCGATCGAAGGCCGCAAGGGTTACAAGAAAAACGACATCATATCGCGAGACCAATTGCCCCTGATCTTGATGCAGTTCAAGGCAATCGGGTGGGAAGTCAAAGACGCAAAGAAGCTGACCGACCGAGTCCTCTCGCCCGTTGACTACATGGTCCGGCAACTCAGATCGAAGAGCGGACAACGCTTCATGCGGCAGATTAGCCGCTGCAAGTCAGGCTACGACCGGCTTGATCGGCTGCGCGGAATGCCATACGGCAAGCGTCGCGTGAGGGAACTCATTACCACTCCCGATGGCTATAAGTTGATCGAATACATGACGACAACGAAGACAGGGCTCAACCTGGGCCGTCAATTGTCCAAAGGTGTTAATGGCAAGAACTTCAACAAGCAAACGCCCCTTTCCGGGCACAAGCGCGACCGAGGTTTTCAAGCACGTCCGGACATTGGACCCACCGCCACCGCGCGAGCTTGACGAAGCAATCCCAGTCGAGCTTTCTAAACTGTGCATGAAGGCCCTGGAAAAGTCTTCGAGCAACCGATTTCAGTCTGCCGATGAATTCGTCACAGAAATCCGCCGCACGCTCGCTGCCGGATTGACGCACTCGCCGGGCCGCTTGACCATCGATAGCTTTTCCTCGCATCCGCGCAGCGATCATAGTTGCCTATTGGTGCTTGACGTCACCAACATTGGCGGGAGTGATATCGAGATCGACAGCGTGATGTTACACGTCGGCAAAACACAAATGCTGCTGACCGAGCCGACTCCAAAATCCACCGTCTATCCCAACGTCAACAGTGCCCCCGCAGATCAATGCGCCGAAGTCTTCGAGGTGGAGATCAGCGGTTTAGTCCGCCCCGGAGACATGGAAATGTGCCCCATGTCGATGGTTGTCGAAGCCGGAACGTGCAAACGCTTGGGCATCCGTGTTTCCGCTCACGACCTATCCGGCAAGGTCGGCGACTTGGATATCTTGCGTTGGTGGCAGTTGGAAGCCGTTTGCATTCTCTCCGATCAAAGCGAAATCTCGACCGAATCGGTGTCAGTGTGCTTGCCTTACGAGTTTGAGACCAACGCCGCGACGAAAGCGGATGAAGTTTCCGTGGCTCTGTACGAAGGCGAGGACCTGCGCTATTGCCGCCGCCTGAACCGCCAACTCATCTTCGGACGACAAAAGAAGGATGAAACGCGACCCTATATCGCCGAGAAGATCGGAGACGCACGCCGCATCGTCATCTGCAACAACAAGACTCGCTGGATTTCGCGGCGGCACCTACAGTTAACTTACGACGAGTTGACCGAACGAGTCACCGTCGAGTCTTTGAGCCAATCCAACCCGCTCTACGTCTGGAACGACGGCTCACTGCAAGAACTCACCCCCGGAGAAATCACCAAGGTCGAGTTACCAGCAATCGTGATCCTAACGGAAAAAAAAAACGAACTCGCCCGCCGTCTCCCCTTCCGCCACATCGTGATCGAGTAAACGACAGAAGACTGTTGCAAGAGTGACATGCGGCCGGGCCAGAGATGTCTCGATGGTGATGCTGGCTAACAAGACTCATTTAATGAACATTTGACCCCATATGGGTCGTCTATCTTTTAGTTCGTGTCAATTGGGAACAGTTAAGGAAACCGAATGCCTAGGCGTCGAAAACCAGAATTCCTACAAGTGCTTTATGACCTCTTCCGATTGACGCCGATATGGGTGGGGCCCGTGGTGGCTGCGTGCTCTTACGGTCTCATACGGTGGGGAGTTCCTGCGTTGTTTGAACCTGCGTTTCCTGAGGAAGCGGCAAATCGGACGTTCAATCACATTGTCAGCAATTTGGCACCCATGGTCGCGCCTTATGTTGGTGGTTTGGTGCTATTTGTATGGCTCTTTGCGTTATTCGATAAGATCTCAAATTGGAAGTCACTTGAGAATGACAAACAACGGTTTGACTAGCAGACAGGAACTGGAAGCATCTCTCAGCTGAGTTGGCAGGAGTTCGAACGCCTAGTGAGCGAGGCATTTCGACGTCAAGGATACGAAGTCGAACATACAGGTGGTGGCGGTCCAGATGGTGGTGTCGATCATCGTTTGCGCCGAGCCGGGCGACGAGTACTTGTCCAATGCAAGCATTGGAAGAATGAACGAGTTGGAGTAAAGATTGCTCGTGAGTTACTTGGAGTAGTGACAAGTGAGTCCGCAGACGAAGGGGTACTGATTACTTCTGGGTCGTTCACTCCTGAAACGATCCAATTTGCTTCGAAGAATGAGATTACCTTGATCGATGGTGCCGCTCTTTCAAAAATGATTAGAGCAGCTCAGGCGGGGCGAAAGTCAGAAGTGAATCAGCCTGCTTTTCCAACAACTGAGAGCGAGGGGCCGCAAACGCCCCAGTGTCCAAATTGCAATTCAACAATGGTATTGCGAACAGCTCGCAAAGGTGCGAATTCTGGATCGCAGTTTTGGGGATGCCCCAGCTTCCCAAATTGCCGAGGCACACGTGAACTCGATGTTGCGGAAATCGCATAGCGCGCGAGGCTAACCGTACATCGACGCCAAGCTACGGATGTAATCCAAGACGTCGTCAACGTCATCGACTTCCATGCCGGGAACTCGGCCACCGCGATCACACTCGCCCAGCAAAACTAAGAACTCAAAGTCCTCGTGCTGCTGAAGTCGGCGGCGGGCTCGCGCGCCGATGGTACCGTCGTGGATTGTATGAGCCTCCATGTGGTGCGCGATGAGCCATGCCGTGCGCTCCGTGATGAATCCCATCAAGGCCTCTAACCCAGCGTTAACATGATCGCCTGAATCGATTCCCTTGCCGACATCGTGCAGCAGCGCTGCCAACAGAAATTCCTCGTCATAAGGCAACTCGTCGCAGGCAAGCTCGTAGACTTGCAAGCTGTGATACAAGACGTCGCCTTCTGGGTGGTACTTGCGTGATTGCTTGACACTTTCCAAAGGAAGTAGCAACGAGCGGAATACTTGGAAGCGATCGATCTTGTTTTCGGCTTGAGCCAACGCCTCGTCCAAGCACATACCGGGGTACTCGCGTTCGAGCAACTGTTCCAGTTCGGGGATCGTCGCTCGTTCGATGGCTTTTCCAGTGATCGAGCTTTTGAACGTGTAGCTGAGCTTATCCGGTTCGTACATCGTTAGCTCGATCGGAAACCGATCAATCACGTGGATGTGCGTGAAGATGCGTTCCTCACCATGCTTGCGAACACGTTTGTGCTCGACATCGTAAGTGAAACCTTCTTGATCCAACGTCATTGTGACCGCCTCTGTGGTCGAGGCGAACACGTGGATGTCGACATCCGATCCCTTTCGAATGTGACCGGTCAACGTGCTGCCGATCAGCCGAGGCCGACAATGCTTCAGAAGCCGCATGATCCGCAGGGCCTCGATCCGCATTTCCTGCAGATTGTTGTGCCGACTTTCACCTTCGTAGAGGTGCGCGAAGCGTTGGATTTCGTCGCGAATTTCGGCGTTGCTAGGGAGATCGGATGTCTTAACCCATCCGCGAGCGATCTTACGAGCGGCCTTCATTTTGGCCCGATAGTATTCTGACTCTTGACGCTCGTACATCATCCGGGCGGCTTCGAAGACGATTTGCCGCCTAAGCTTTTCATTAGCCATTCATTTGGTGCACCGATATTAAGCCCATCATGCGGTGCCGGGCGAGCGATCAGTGTAGCGTTTCACTGTCGGCTATGCGAGACTTTATCGTTCGGTTGATTGTCGTTTCATGACTTTTGTTCTCTTGATCCCTGCTTCCAGCGCAGATCTGAGTCACGCCTGTGATCGTTTAAGTCTGTAATCGCTTAAACCGTAGCCGTACGCCCTAAAAGGTCAATCATGACCAAGTCCACTGTTGCTCGCCGAGTGTGGCAATGTCCGTCTTGCGGAAGAACGTTTCGCATTCCGCAATCCGCACCGCCACCGGTCAGTTGTCCTCAATGTGCCGAAGAAACCTACGAGCTTGAGGCCAACGAGTCCAACACCGATCCCAGCGGAAAACGCAGCCGCAAAAAAGTCCCCAAAGTAGAAACGACGTTTTTCGAGGCCGCACCCGAAACCGACACGGCTGCTCCACAACCGGAATTCCAGCGAGCTGTTCGCAACAACCCGTCACCAGCAGCAGCTCCCGCAGCGTTTTCTCAGCAGTCGATCGAGACCGCGGAAATCCTTGAGCACTTACGATCTATCCGACGTACGATGACGATGGTCCGATGGGTCATGTGTGCTTTTTTGCTCCTGATGACAATCACTGGCATGGTTTCTATATATTCCGGCTATCAACTCCTGCAACAGGTCAAGGACGTGGTACAAGATGGCCAAGGCATGCTACAAGGCCTCCAACACGTCCAGGCACCAGCTCCTGCCCCCAATGGAGATCCGGCGAATCCAGTCATACCGGCCATTGGAAATCAACTGCAGGAGATCATGGAAAAGAGACAAGAGCTCAACGAAGTGCTTGAGGACCTGCAAAAGTAGACAGGTCAAGTTTTGCCCAGTTTTAGATCACGGGAACATCGCACAGAGATGCCCGGCTTCTCGAAGAAGCCGGGCGTCTTATCTAACACGCAACGCCAGCCGCTTTCACGAAGTGAATTTGGCGAATCAGACGACTAAACTCCCGCTGGCGCTAGCAATACGAAGAGTCCGCTTCTTAAGCTGTGGTGTCAACGAACTCACACGCGAAGGACTTACCGTGATCAGCACCCACATCAATAAAATGCGAGACAAGCTGAAGGCTGGCGAAACGTTGTTTGGTGCCGGCATTACGCTAACGGACCTCACAGTCACAGAAGGGTTGGCACCGAGTGTTGACTTTTTCTGGATCGACCTGGAACACAACGCGACGACGACCGAATCGATGCTCGGTCATTTGGTCGCCGCGCGAGCCGGTGGAGTTCCATCGATTGTTCGTATCCCGAATAACGACGTCGCATGGGTCAAACGCGTGTTAGATTCCGGGGCCGAAGGAATCATCTTGCCCCGCTCGGATTCGGCGGCCGAGGTCATCGACTTCGTCTCTGCGTGCCGTTACCCACCAATGGGGACTCGAGGATTTGGACCAAGGCGGCCAATGCAATACGGGCGACTGGAGCAACAAGAATACCTCGCCCAGGCGAATCGCGATGTGTTCGTGTGCGTTCAAGTCGAAACAACTTCGCTCGTCGACGAATTGGACGAGGTACTAAAGCTCGAAGGTCTGGACTCGTTAGTACTCGGCCCACAAGACCTTTCCGGTTCGATGGGGCGTTTGGGCGAGACGACTCACCCAGAAGTCATTGAAGTCATGAAGACGGTTTGTTCGAAGGCCAGGGCTGCGGGCAAGTTCGTCGGTTCTGGACTCGGCGCCGATCCAGCCTTCGCCAAAGTCCTCGTCGATTGCGGCGTGCAATGGCTGCAAGCCGGAAACGACTTCGAATACATGATCAAAGGTTGCGAACAAGCCTACGCGGAAATGAGGCCGTAATGCGATTGGCAACATACGTTTTGGTGGCTTTGGTGTTTCCGGTTGTTGGCTCGGCGGGCGAGTGGCCTCAGTGGCGAGGTCCGGGACGCAACGCGGTCTCAACAGAAACGGACTTACTCCAAGCTTGGCCGGCTGAGGGCCCAAAGCTTGCTTGGAAGGCTTCGAATATCGGTGCCGCTTACTCAAGCGTCGTTGTTTCCGAGGGGCTCGTCTTCACAACCGGACGAATTGATGGCAACGTCATCTGTCATGCCATCGACTTGAAGTCTGGAAAAACGAAATGGTCTCAGCCGATTGGCAAAACCTCCCGCAACGTGATGTCAACGCCCACTGTCCACGATGGCTACGTTTACGCTGTCGATCCTGATGGCGAGCTGGTTTGCTTGCGAGCCAGCGACGGAAACATCGGATGGCAACGCAGCTTCATGGACGAATTCGACGGCCGTCTGATGTCAGGCCGAGGATACGGTGAGTCCCCGCTTGTTGATGGCGACCGTCTGATTTGTACACCCGGCGGTGCTGACGCGATGATCGTGGCTCTCGACCGCCGCACGGGCAAGGACATTTGGAAGAGCCGCATTCCCGACATCGGTCAGAAAGGAAGAGATGGCGCCGCGTTCTCATCAATCGGCATCAGCCACGCGGCCGGTGTTCGTCAATATGTTCAATTGGTGGGGCGAGGTCTAATTGGCATCGACTCGAAAGACGGACGCTTCTTGTGGGGTTACAACGACATCTCGAATCAAACCGCGAACATCCCCACGCCCATCGTGCATGGCGACTATGTGTTCTCGGCAAACGGCTATCACGCCGGCAGCGTGCTTCTGAAAATCGAAAAACACGATGGCACCACCGGCGTTGCCGCTCGGGAAGTCTACCGGCTAAAGGGAAACCGCTTTCAGAATCACCATGGTGGCTTTGTGCTGATTGGCGATCATCTCTTCGGCGGGCATGGCAGCAACAACGGTCTGCCGACGTGTCTTGATTTTATGACCGGTAAGATTGTTTGGAAGCGACGCGGTCCCGGTATCGGATCTGCGTCCGTCGTAGCGGCCGAAGGTCGGCTTTATTTCAAGTATCAAGACGGAACGATCGCTTTGATCGAAGCGACGTCCGAGGTGTACCGACTGGTCAGCGCATTTCAGTTGCCCAACACAGGCGGCGATAGTTGGGCTCACCCGATCATTGCCGACCGTAAGCTTTTCATACGAGAAAAGTCGGAACTTTACGCCTTCGATCTTCGCATCAGTGATGCCAGGCAGCCGACGCCAACGCCGACAAACGCAGTCGCTCCCGAATTCGCCAAGCTGAGCGAACTTGGTGCAGAGATTACAGTCTTGTCAGCAAAAGGCACGTTAGCGGACAACGACCTGTTTCGTTATGCGCTCGCAACCGAGCCGCTTACCATTGTCCGGCTTCGCAATCGCCACTTTTCTGACGGCGGCGAGTTGGACAAGCAAATCACGGCTGAGCTACAACGAGTTCCAACGGAGTTCGCACTGAATGTTGCCGGGACGCCTGTGAGTGCGGATGGCTTACGGACTGTTTCGGAACTCAAACAATTGCGCGGACTCAGTATCGAGTTGTGCGAAGCGCTTAGTGACGAGGACCTCAAGCCGTTATCCAAAGCGGCCGAATTGCGGGTGCTGATCGCAACAGGAACGGCAATCGGTACGGATGGTCTGAAACACCTCCAGGGGCTTTCCAACTTGTCTGCCCTTGATCTTGAGGTCTGTGACAACGCTTCCGACGAATGCTGCGACATTCTTAACCAGATCGATTCCCTCCGAGCACTCGTGCTGAAAAAGACAGCGTTTGAGAAAAAACGCTTTTCGTCGGCCGGCATTCAGAAACTCGCGTCGCTGCGAAACCTCGAGTACCTTGACCTATACGCCAACGCAATCAGCGACGAAACGCTCGATCATCTCAAGCCCTTCCCAAAGCTGAAGCATTTGGATTTGAGTCTAACAACCGTCACCGATAAAGGTCTGGAAAAACTTGAACCGTTTGAAACACTGCAAAGCCTAACGCTGCTGTATTCCGAGGGATTTGCAGGCCCCACCATCACCAACGCGGGACTGAAGCCATTGGCCCGGATCCAACAACTAGAACAACTCAACTTAGTCGGCGCGAAGATCACGGATGCCGGCATCGACAATTTGAAGAGTTTGAAGAATCTGAAGCGTTTGACACTGGTCGGCACACGGATTTCAAAAGACGGAGTGAAAAGACTCCAGGATGCATTGCAAGATTGTGAGATTTCGCTGCAGTGAAGACTGCCGGTTCAGCACAGGAGCCAATCATTAGCATTTATGAACAATTTGGCGTCGAGCCGATCATCAATTGCAGCGGAACGGTCACCCGATTGGGTGGAGCGTTAATGTGTCAAGAAGTCCTGGACGCATTCAACGCTGCCGCTCAAGACTCAGTTCCCATCGATCACCTGCAAGCCGCTGCTTCTCGCCATATCGCGAAAACAACCGGGGCAGAAGCCGGGCTTGTCACAGCAGGTTCAGCGGCAGCACTGACTTTGGGAGCTGCCGCGATCTTGGCGAAGTTCGATCTGGGCCGGATGGAACAGTTGCCACAAACTCGCGGCTTCCCAAATCGATTCATCGTTTCACGCGATCATCGAAACGGATACGACCACGCTGTTCGAGCCGCCGGCGTCGAGTTCATCGAAGTTGGCCTGAACGAGATTGTTTCCAACGCCGGAGTTCGTCGAACGGAAGCGTGGGAACTTGAGACAGTAATCGATGACTCCGTTGCCGGCGTGTTTTACGTCCTGAGCAACTCCAGCCAACCACCACTCGCCGATGTCGTTGAATGTGCACACCGCCACAATCTTCCCGTGTTGGTGGATGCCGCCGGCGAACTTCCACCGCGTGAAAACTTGAAGAAGTTCGTGGAACAAGGCGCTGACTTGGTCGCCTTTAGCGGGGGCAAAGCCATCCGTGGCCCCCAGTCCACAGGCATACTTTGTGGCCGGAAGGAATTGATTTCATCCGCCACTTTGCAGATGCTCGACATGGACGAACACTTCGACTTATGGGAGCCACCCGCTGACTGGATCGACAAGAGCCAATTGAACGGCATCCCGCGCCACGGGATTGGTCGAGCACTAAAAGTCTCAAAGGAAGAGATCATCGCGTTGCTGACGGCACTCGATCTATTTGCATCCGGCCACTTCGATGACCAAGTCGCCACCATGCAACAACGGCTCGAACAAGTAGTCACTGGCATTCGTGACTTACCCGTCGAGGCAACAATTTCCGAATCTCCCGACGGCCAGCGTTTCCCACTGTTAGCGATCAAACTAACAGACGCCTGCCACATCGACGCAACCGAAGCTTGCCGCCAATTACGAAGCGGCAGCCCACCCGTCTACCCAAGCCACGGACGATTGCACGAAGGAATCCTTATGTTCAACGCGCTATCCATCAAGGCCGAACAAATCCCGGCGCTGATCGATCGCTTGAATGGAACGCTCGCGACCTAGCTGATCGTCAAAGAACAAAAAAGCCCTCAGACGCTCGCATGTCTGAGGGCAACAAATGATAAGGATTTGAGCTAGTCATCCAATGAGAAGTATTCTCTCGCCAACATGAAGCCCTCAAATCTGTCATGGACCCCTAATCTAGTATACATTCGATACCAGGACGAAAACTCGGCAGGTCGGGACATGTCGAGCAATTCGGCAGCCGCCTTTCCGGGCAAGCCTTCAACGAAAAACGCCAAAAACAAGGCCAGCTCGCCGGGCGTCAGTGCATCAAATGGCGAAGTCGCAATCAATTGAAACCGACCACCGATAATCGACACGTCTTTCTGAACGCTTCGAGATAGATAAGGCCTGCCGTGACGCACATTTTGCACTGCAGACGCAGAAAAAATCCGAAAACCATGGGAAACACGCGCGGGCAGATGGAGACAAGCACCAAGCCGGAACCATGATTTGTAGAGATTAATCCTGACGGACACATCGAGTAATTCATCCATTTTGAGGGATTTACCTCACCTGCCTTCCTTCGTCTACGCCGCCTTAGTGGCTGAATCAGTTATCAAGAATTCTGGTGATCATTGATGAACATGATACCATCTTAACGGTTTTGATTGCTGTGACTCATGTCGAGTAGCTCAGCGGCATTATCACGGCAAAGTGCTATTATTTCCAAGTAGGGAAACCCCTCCTCTTTAAGCTCAAGAACAAAGGCTTTCATGCCGTCAGTCGGGATCGGATTCAGGTATTGGCCAAGATCAGAGGACATCACGAAGTGCTTGACTCCGATGGCGCGGATGGCTTCGGCGTATTCTTTAGTGGTCACACGCTTCCAGTGACGCATACTGGGTAGATGCGACTTCGGACCGCTTAGATTTGTCATCCAGACACACTCCATTTTGGCTCCCATTTCGGCGGCTTTCTTCATTTGCGGAATCGTCATCCGGATGGGATCTGCCATTGCGTGCGTGATCAGGATCTTCTTGACGCCGGCCGCTCTCGCTGCCTTGATCAGGATCAAACATTCCTCAGCCGACGAGTGCCCTGTTTGCAGCACTAGGTTGTGTTTGGCCACCAATTTGAAGATCTCACCGAGCGGCTCGACAGGCTTGCCATCTTTGACGACCGACACGAAGGGCCGATCCTCTTCGAATCGACGGACGTGGTTTTCGGCATCAAATGTCGGTAACCAGACCACTTTTGCCCTTTCCCCACTGAACGTGACCATCCGTCGAATGGCCTCAGCATTCAGCCCACCGACGGCTCGATTTAGCACGATTCCCCCGTAACAGCGTTGCCCTGTGACCTTTTCGGCCAAGTAGGCTCTGTCTGCAGTCATGGTGAAGTGATTCTTGAGCACCAACGCTCCCATCTTCCGAGCTTTCGCAACCCGTGCGATTTCGATGTCGGTCACCGACCGGGTAAAGCTGTCCGGTCCCGAGTGAACGTGGAAGTCGACCAGACCCACCAGCGGATTCCCTTTCAGAGTGGTGGGTTCCTGAGCGAACACACTGCTCGCACTGGCGAAACTAGTACACAAAGCGGTCAAGAGAAGGGCTGGTTTTGTCATGAGGCACTCACTCCTTTCAATAGATCAGTAAACGCTGATTTATCCAACGCGGTAAGAGAAGACTAAGCGATTCGCGTCCCAAATTCAAAAAACTCCGAACCCTAGCTGATTTGGTGTCCACTTTTGCGCGGCAATCTCGACTGTAAGGGTGATGCGGTAAACAACTCAACTTTACCTAAACCCAAATACAACAAAGGAAAAGCGAGCGCGGTTTCGAGACGTATGTTGGTGCATGCTGCAAGATCCAGTGCGACTTGTAGTAAACATTAAGTCTCTAGGGATGCTCGATCGACAATCTCACGACCCAGACGCGGGCTGAAACCATTGATTCGCCAAAGGGAACCTTTGGAGTGCCGTCTTCGATTGAGGATCAATCGATCGGTTACCCACGCCGAGCCACGTTTTCGTCGGAGATTTGAGCCGGCATCGATCGAGCTTCCAAACCGCGTTCACCGTTAACTGCATCATTGGGCAAGAGGTCTCGTTGAGAGACCTTAAGTCGTTGAATATCGATCGACTAGGCATCGAGTTCAACGATCCAATTCGAAATCCCATCAATTCCGATTTCTGCCCGTACAAACGTCAATCCGGACTGATTGGCGTTCGTTTTGAGGTTCGGAATGAACACGAAGAAACAATTCCGAGTCACAGTACCTTGCCAATTCAACGCGATTGCTGCCGTTCAACGGCGCATCGATCGAGTTGTCGAGGACTTGAACGTCTCCGTGCGCCAATGTTTCACTATTCGCTTGGAGTTTGAAGAAAGCCTGCGCGCTCTCGTCGGTCGCTTCGAGACCGACCAATCTACGGATCTCATCAGCATTGCTTGCTCCGTCAATTCATCGAAGCTTCGTATTGAAATCGAAAACGGAGGCAAAAGAGTCCCGACGCCTCACACAGACTCGAAGTCTGGAATGCGGTTGCTGAACGCTGCCATGAACGTGATTCAGTTCAATGACAACGCGCTCATCATGGAAAAGGACTTTCCCCAATCAACTGAAAAGCGAGTACTCGTCAGTTAGGGCATGCTGGTTGATTGCCGAGCCATGAGTTGCTCGAATCGTCAATTCCGAAGGCTGCCTTGTCGCTTCCGCGCACCTCTGTCAGAATTCGTTTGACGATTTCAACCTCACAACGTTCGCGCGATAGCTTGCTCGGCTCAAACTCATCAAGGTGATGTCGATGAATAAATCTCCGTTCGTGTTGCTGATTCTTGGATTTACTGTCTTACTAGCGAACGGGTGCAGCGATTCCAGTGCGCCGCAACCGACAACACCGGATGCTTCGCAGACTGATACCGCTAACGCTGAACCAGCTACCGACACAAATTCGGAAACGGAGACCCCCGAAGCGGAAACGCCGCGTCGAGTACGCGGACCCATAAGTTTGTCGGCGGCGGATCCCAACGAATCAAACTCGGGCGAAAATGCAAAGGTCGAACCCGACCCTGACGCCGTTCTGGACAAGATGCAGCCTTTGCAAATCATGTTGGGCAAGTGGCGCGGTACGACTCGTAAGACGTTCGGCATGTTCAAAGCCGTTGATCAGTTGGAATGGCTTTGGGATTTCCAGTCGGATCCGAACCAGCCGTCGTTGGTCATCACATCAGATGCCAGTCCATACCTTCGATCGGGACGTATCACGTACTCGCTTCAAGACAAGAAGTTTATGTTTTCCACCGAAGATAAGGATGGCTTGAAACGCGAGTTTCTGGGCGAGTTCACTCAAGACCCAGCGGACGAACCGGGCGACGACGACAAACTGCAACGAACCTACATGCTAGAGTTCACCGAAGTCGAACGAAAAGACACCGAGCCACGTTGGCAGATCGTATTCAATCAACAAGAGAACAACCGTTACTTGATGGAACTTTCCCGCGCGCGATCGAGCGGCCGCTTCAATAAGCTCGACACAGTGGGAACTCAGCGCGACGGCACGTCGTTCGCCATCAACTTGGAAGACTACAAAGAGATGACGTGCGTTGTTTCTCAAGGCAAGGGAACGATTCAAGTTTCCTTCAAGGGCAAGACTTATTGGGTCTGCTGCACCGGTTGCAAGGCCGCGTTCGATGATGAGCCCGAGAAGTGGCTAGCGAAGATGCAAGAGCGGGCATCGGCACGGTGACTTAACGATGCTTGACCGCTTCTTTACCGAACTCCCGAACGATGACGATGTCGAGATTTCCGGTCCCGAAGCACATCACCTTTATGTTGTTCTTCGCAAGCGACCGGGTGAGCAGATCGAGCTCTTCGACGGACGGGGCTCAACGGCTGAGGCGGAAATTCTAAGCGGTTCAAAGCGGTCAGTCACTGTCCGAATCGGTGACCGCCGATTTACGGAAAAGCCATCTTTCGCGCTGACTTTAGCGACGGCGACTCCCAAAGGTGACCGCGCAAAGTGGCTTGTGGAAAAGGCGACCGAAATTGGCGTCGACCGTTTGATTCCACTTCAGACCGATCGATCCGTCGTGCATCCCAATCTCGGGAAACTCGACAAGCTTCGTCATGGTGTGATTGAAGCTTGCAAACAATGCCGACGACCGTGGTTGATGACGATCGATCCGCTGACACCGCTTGAGGATTTCCTAGGAGCGACAAACGAGGCCCATGTGATTGCCGCTGACCCGACCGGAATTCCGGTTGCTGATATCAAACAGTTGAAAGCGGATGTGCCATCGAACACCGTCTGTGTGATTGGTCCCGAAGGAGGTTTCACCGATCAAGAGTTGGAGTCGCTAAGCCAGCAAAATGCTCAACTTGTCAGTTTGGGGCAGAGTATTCTGCGAATAGAAACGGCGGGAATCGGTTTAGCCGCTCATGTGCTGTTATCGTGTGAGCAACGAGTATGACCACCTATTCGCTTGCGACGCTCGCAACCTCATTTGGTGTTGATACGACGGGTGGTCGTGCTGGCAGGACTCGAATGTCGGCATCGATGGGCGTTGACATTCGCTCGCCATTGCGGTCGGCGTCCCAAACATCCGTCCAATCTTGCCACGCGATCATGGATTGGCCGAAGACCAATTGTTTCGATTCCAGTGCCGGCATGGAAAGCGCTTCGGCTGTTGCTCGCGGATAGGGACGGATCAACGAGCGGCGTCGGATTTGATAGGTGATTTCTTTGTCGTACTTCTCATTCGGCCAGACGACGAGTCCTTGATCCATGATGTCGTACGGTGGCGGATCCGGTTCAAAACACGATTCGAGTTGCTCGCGGACAAGCTCGACCCCTGACATTTGATAAACACCAGCAAGCGCCACTGAGAATGCTTGCCGTTGTTCCACGGTCATTTTCGGCATCCATCCTTGATCGGGAATCGTGGCAACCAGCCAGCCAGACTGTTCTTGAAATGACAGCGTCAAATGCTGATTTGCGAGTTCCTCGCAGCGCAACTCAATGCGAATACTGTTCGAGGCGATCTTGATGCTTCCGACAGTGACCTCTTGCGGGCCCCAAGCGCGGCTTTCGGTCAGCTGCGCGATTAACTCGCGCTGTATGAATTGCCTTAGGGCAATTTCCAAATGCCGTAGGTTCCGCAGGTACTTCGTGCGGTTTTGGCGCCGTCGGAACAAGTGGATCTTTCGCTCACAGCGGCGCAAGCGAGCGAAGAGTTTGGGAAGCGTTCCGGAGTGAAAGCCGGGCTTCATCAAACGGATCATCGTCTCACCATGATCCCCAACCAGCACAGGCTGCAGCTTGCGTGATCGGTTGGCTTGGTACAGTCGCCAGTTTGACTTTAGCTCCCAAACCAGAAAGCCAAAGACTCCCGGAACGACAAATACGATTCCCGTTGCTACCGTTTGTGCCCACGCATTCCCCAGTGGTGGCTCGAGCAGCCTTGCCAAGTATGGTTGCATGGGGAGAATGATTTTGTGCGACACCGTCACGACCGGGAAGTGTTTGATCGGATTGATTTGCGGCTCGACAAGCAAAGTCACGCAGAAGCGAACGATGTAGCTGAAGATCGACCAGAACACGCCAAGAACGGCTTTGATGCCGAATGTAAGTGCCGTCTCGCCGCTCTTAAAGCGCAACCATTCGTCAACGGCGTACAAGACTCGCTCGAACGTTTCCAGGAAGCGCTTGAATGTTTCCATGGTGATTTCGAACAAGGCGATGAAAACGTTGACGCGCAATTGATGCCAGGTCGACACAACCCACTCGACGCAAACTTCTTCAACATCGCGCCCCACGCGAGTATTGATGATCAAATTGATCCCCAAGAAAACCGTGACGCCCAACATCAGCGTTGGTCGCGGGTAGGCCTCGAACGCTGGCAACGCAACGCAAAACAGCAACGTTAGCACGGCGGGGTTGAACACGTAGCGACGGAATATTGTGAAGGCTTGGCTTCTTAAGAATCGCCGCATGGCATCTAGATGCACAAGGTAATTTGGAACGTCTACAACAAGTCGCCGTAGCGTTGTGAAGATACCCTCGACCATGCGTTTGCAAAACGAGCGGAAATCTTCCAAGTGGATCAAACCGCAGAGGAGCGACCCCAGGATGAAGACCGCCGCCATCGTCTCGAAGTAGGGAGTCAAGAGCTCCACGACGCTCGACGCGGAATTGACGGCGGTGGTTGTAGCCTCAACGGCCTCCTCTGAAGGCTCGGCCACTTCGGCTGTGCCATTGCTGGCAATGAATCGATGCACGCCGTGATAAAGCTCACGAATCGCTTCGATCACAACGAACGCACCGCCATACGGAATGGCCACATATTGAGACAGAAAACGTCCCAATCGCGTTCCAAAGGCAAGCGAACTCAGTCGTTGGAGCCACCGCAAGTAAGACTCGCCGCGCTGATAAACGCCATCAAGTAAGCTCGAGAATTGCTTGTCCGCCTGCAACAGCTTGTCGCCCGAGGCAAATTCGGGCAGCCCTGACAAGTCCGTCAATTTCAAGTTATTCCGTGCGATGGCGTCGCGAAGATTTCCCATCGTGAGGAAACCATGCTGCGCGACATAGTCGAGCAATTCGTCAATCAACTTCCGGAGCGCGATTTGTTCGGGAACGTTGTTCGGTTGTAACCCAACTTCCGCCAACACCCGAACGATCAATGGCCGCAGCCGCTGCCGCATTTGTTTGTCGGCCGAGATTGCAGCGTCGTGCAGTAAATGGTTCAGTTGACCTCGCGCGGTATCGGACAGGCGAGCCGACACAACACGCCGCGCGGCACGACTGAGGTGCTTGGACATCAGCACTTCGCGCTGGTTCGGCAGCAACCGCTTGATCGGTTTTTTGCCGAGTGAAAACACGAAGCCCAACAAGTCGACCGACGCGATGTCGCGTTCATGGTCGACGCAGACGTTTTGCAAGTCGAAGAGCAATCGCTTGTCGGGGTTCCAAAAGCCCTTCTTGGCGTGAGTCAACACGCCGGTTAATGCGTCTCGCCATTCTTCGGCAGCCACATCATCGAACTCGAGCGCTTTCTGAAGCCGTGATACTAGCAGCTTCAAGGAATCTCGCGCGGCTGCTTCCGCTTCGGCAGCCAATTCTGGAGTTGGGGCAAAGTTGGAAGCCTGCAAGCGATTCAGCGCGGCCCCGACATCGTTGCGGCGCGTGTTGGCTTTATCGGCCTTTCGTAAGAACCGCTGATAACGCCGCTCGTGAGGCGTCACATCGGCTGCAGTATCGTCGTCGTCTTCGACTTCCTCGAAATCCGAAGGTACGGTCAAATCGAGCACCGCATCGGCAAGACGCGTCGCCTCGAACACCTCATCCGGATCAATGTCGTTGCAAATGATTTCTTCAATACGTTCGAAGTCTTCGAGCGATGGGAAATAGGTCGGCAACCAATTCGGTGCGAACCGACGCAGCTCGAGGAACAGGGCAGCGAACTCGACATAAACATCGGTGCGAGTGTGCTCGTCGAAGAGAAAGTTTTCACTCTTGAGGACTGAGTGGATCTCGTCTAACTCGACTTGGCCTATATCATTTATTCTTGAGCGAACGTCGGCGACGGAGATCTCGCCCGATGCCAACCGCGAATCCAGAACGACATGGATCCGAGCGTGGAAAAACATCCGCCAGATTCGTGTGCGGAGTTCCGGTTCGGGGACCTCGTCAAGCTGCTTGTCCGTCGGACGCTCAATCAGGATCGACGGATTGGGGACGGCACTGGAAAGCTGCACGCCCAGTTCTTCGCGGTCAACGTGCTGGAGCAGGACGTCTGGGTCAATGACGTAAGTTTTGCGGTGTGGAATCTGAAAACCGAGGCCCGTAAGCTCCCGGTCCTGCTTGATCACTCGACGCAGGATTCGTGAAGGGACGAGAAAAGCCGACGCATCGACGTCGCGGAGTGCTTGCCGAAGCCGATCGCCTAAATTCTCAGTCGTTAATTGGGTACTCGAAGCGATCCCAGCCATTCGAGTTTAGACCCCGAAAACCGTAAAAAAACCCTGCAAAAAAGGCAGGGAATTCAGGTCAGAGAAGTTGGTTCTGGACGGTCCGTGTCCGACTTAGCTCCTTGGTTTATTTCCGAATTACGAACCTAACGCTGGCACTGATTACCACTGTTCTTGGAAAAAGGGGTGGATAACCGGATTCGAACCGGCGACCTCCGGAACCACAATCCGGCGCTCTAACCGACTGAGCTATATCCACCATGTAAGGTCGGGTCCCTCTCCGCAGCCCGGATTAGGCCTCAAGCTCTGAAAGATAAAATAGCTAAGGCTGTTCACGGTTTCAAGACACCGAAACCAGCAAACTTGTTCACAACACAGCAGCGTGCCAAACGTGACGGTTAGCTAAGCTTGACTATCCGGGAATCCGAGCCTCGACGTAGTAACTTCGGTCAGACAGTGATAACTTAACGATTCCCGGCCCATCCTCTTAATTGGACAGTTCTATGAAGATTGCAGGCGTGCAAATGGACGTCACCCTTGGCGACGTCGAGGCGAACCTGGACAAAATTGAAGATCGATTGCGAGAAACTCGCTCGGCTGGCGCAACTTTCACCGTTTTCCCCGAGTGTGCTGTCACCGGTTATTGCTTTGAATCGATCGAGGCCGCGAGTCCCCACGCTCAAACAATTCCGGGGCCGGCCACCGAACGACTCACACGGCTATGCCAAGAACTGGGCAGCGCTGTCGTGTTTGGCACGGTCGAACGCAGCGCGGACCAGCACTTCAACGCTGCTGTGCTGGTCGACGAAACTGGTGTTGTTGGCTCTTATCGAAAGGTCCACTTGCCATACCTTGGCGTCGACATGCACGTCAATTACGGAGACCGCGAGTTCGCGGTTCACGAAACTGGCGGTGTCAAAGTGGGAATGAATATTTGCTACGACTCGGCCTTTCCCGAATCCTCTAGATGCCTGTCTTTGTTGGGAGCTGACCTCGTTGCACTCCCAACCAACTGGCCACCCGGAGCAGAGTGCGTTGCTGCGAACGTGATCAATACTCGGGCGTTGGAAAACGGAATCTATTACATTGCCGTGAATCGAGTCGGCGTTGAAGCGGGGTTTGAGTTCATCGGCCGCAGCAGAATCTGCGCTCCCAGCGGTGAAACATTGGCGGCGTCGGATGGGACCGAGGAAACGATCCTTTATGCCGACATCGACATCGAGAGGGCTCGCAACAAGCGCGTTGTCCGAGAAGTTGGTCGACACGCGATCGATCGCATGGCTGATCGTCGCCCGGAAATGTATGCACCGATGATCGAGCCGCATAGTCTGGCGCGTCCAGGACGTTAAGGCGTTCGATTGGTTTTCCGCCAGCGAATGAAAAAAGACAGCAAATAGGAAACATTCGCTGTCTCATTTCATTCGCTGTCGAAACGAGAAACATGAAAACCGTTGGTTGAACTCTGACCAATCTTTGATTTCACGGCCCGATGTCTCGTCAACTTACCATCGCTGGATGCGTGTTGCTCGTCTTGTATTTGGCGATGACAGCGATTTCGTTTCTATTCACTCCACAATTCACGGGACTTGCGCGTCCGACTTGGGGCTTCTTTGGAATCGCCATCGCGGCGTTTGTCGTCTCGTTGTTTGCGCTTAAGGCAGTCATTCGATGTCCGGACGACCGCCGACTTTTGATGGGGGTGCTCGGTTTTGCTGTTGTGTTCCGTCTCGTGCTGTTGATGTCACACCCGATTCAAGAGGTCGACTATTACCGGTACCTATGGGATGGCAAAGTTGTCAGCAAAGGCATCAATCCGTACCAATTCAGTCCACAGAATGTCCGAAACACGCATGCTGCTACTGCACCGAACACGGACCTGCGTCACTTGGCAACGCTCGCAATCACTTCAAGCGAGTGGCAACAGATCCTGAAGAGAGTCCACTTTGGTGAGTTGACCACGGTCTATCCGCCCGTCAGCCAAGCCGTGTTTGGATTGGCGACAATCTTAACACCTGAGAACGCTCGACTAGGAACTCGAATCACCATCATGAAGGCGGTGTTTGTCGCATTCGATCTAGCGACATGTATCCTCCTGATGAAGCTGCTTTCTTGTGTCGGTGTCCATCGCGGGTTTGTTGTTGCTTACGCGTGGAATCCACTTGTTCTTAAAGAGATTGCCAACAGCGGGCACTTGGATTCGATTGCGATCTGTTTTTGTGTCGCCAGCATTTGGTTTATCGTGAGAGCCACGCAGTCGGCACGAGAACTTCACCCCACCGAACCCCGAACGACTCAGTTGGCGCTGGCTGCTGGATTTGCACTGGCGTTTGCTGCCGGAGCGAAACTCTTCCCGATTGTCCTCGCGCCGTTGTGTGGTTGGTTTCTTTATCGCCAGACGTCAACAAAAGCGACGTTCACGTTCGTAAGGACGTTGTTGATTGGCAGTGCGTTTTTGTTTACACCGTGGGTGTTGGCCCCATCGCCACCGGAACCGGCTGTGACTTATGACGACAACGGTGATGTCTTCGATTCGGAAACAGTTCTGGCAACGGAACCTTCGAAGGGTATCAGCGAATTCTTGAGTCGTTGGAAGATCAATGATTTTCTATTTTTGATTGTTTACGAAAACCTTAATGTTCCGATGGTAGGTGCGCCAATTGAAGCTTGGTTTGTTGTGACGTCCCACGATACGCGCTGGTCAATGGGTGTTTGGCTCAGTGGAATTACTGGACTGCCTTTGGATTTGAATACCTTCATGGTCGCGCGGGCGGTGACCGGGTTTCTGTTCATTGCAGTTGTTGCTATTGTCTTGCATGATAAGTCGGGAAGCCCGCACGAATTCTTGGAGGGCGTTTTTCTGACGTTGGCTTGGTTTTGGCTAACGCTGCCGACACAGAATCCGTGGTATTGGCTATGGGCCTTGCCGTTCATTCCGTTTGCCAAGAGCCGCGTTTGGTATGCGATGAGCGGGTTGGTGTTTATTTACTACCTGCGGTTTTGGTGCAAGGATTACTGGCCGATCCTTCCCGTCTTCGGCACAAATTATAGCGGGGCGCACTTCTTCGACTTTGTCATCGTGTGGATCGAGTACGCTCCTTGGCTCCTTGCACTCGCGCTCAGTCGTTATGGCGGCGTGCTTCGGTCGCTCTACTCGTCCAGCCAGTCTGCGGAAAACGAAAACGACTCATCGATCTCGGCCAACTGATCCAGGATCGTGTCGTTTCCGTCATTACCAGCGACAGTATCGCTTCCACCTTGAGCATCGATGGTGTCGTCATCATCGCCGCCGAGAGCGATGTCGTCACCGCCGCCTCCCAACAGCGTGTCATCCTCGGCACCGCCAATCAACGTGTCGTTGCCCGAGTTGCCAATCAACCGGTCTTTACCCGTGCCGCCCGATATCCCATCGTCTCCCACATCTCCCATCAAGGTGTCGTTGCCAAGCTGTCCTTTCAGCGTGTCGTCACCCTCGTCGCCATCGATTAAGTCTTGACCATTGTCGCCTTCGAGGCTGTCGTTACCCGGGCCACCTTCAATCGTGTCACGTCCACTCGCCCCACGGATTGTGTCGTCGTTCTCGCCGCCGCTGAGGAAGTCGTTGCCGCTGCCACCGATGATCTCGTCGTTCCCTCCGCCTCCCGACATCGTTGCGCTGCCTGAGAATCCCGTCGCGTTCAGGGTGTTGTCAGCGCTGCTTCCGGACAAGCGAGCCGCTTCGATTTTTTCGAGCGTGTCGTTGCCGTCGCCTATCAAACTGAGATCGGTTACTGAAAAGTTGCCGGTGCGAGACGACGTGACGACATCAACGCCTCCATTTCCATTGATGAAATCATCATCACGGCCACCGTCAAGTTCGTCGTCGCCCGTTCCGCCTTGCAGTGTGTCGTTGTTGCTGCCGCCGAAGAGTTGGTCGTCACCACCCCGACCGTTTAATAAGTCGCGGCCTGCGCCGCCGTCTATGGTGTCGCTTGCGTTTGTACCGCGAAGAGTGTCATTTCCGCCGCGACCAATCAATGTGACAGGCTGAGAGAAGCCAGTAGCGTCTAAGACGTTGGATGACGGGCCTCCCACAAGCCGGCCACGTTCGATGTTGCTCAGCGTATCATTGCCACGTCCGCTCAGTTGGGCATCCGTCAAAGTCAGGTTACCGTCGAGTTCTTCGGAAACTTCGTCCGTCCCCGACTGGCCGTTGATGACATCGAGACCATCAGAACCTCGCAACACATCATCGTCCGGTCCGCCAAGCAACTCATCATTGCCAGCTTCTCCGTCCAAGTCATCGTTGCCGCCATTGCCTTCAAGGCGGTCGTTGCCATCGCCTCCCTTGATCGTGTCGTTCAGGCCACCGCCCGAAAGTATATCGGCACCGCCTTGACCGAATAACAGAACTGGTATCGTCGACTGACTGGCGTCGATCACGTTGGCACTTGCACCACCTGTCAGCTGTCCCAATTCGATATTGGAGAAACTATCGACACCGAGCGCCGCGAGTTGCCCGTTGGTCAATGTCATGTCGATGTCCGCTGATTCGGTCAGCACATCCGTTCCGAATTGACCGTTGAGTACATCGTTGCCAAACCCACCGATCAAGATGTCATCGCCGCTGCCACCAAAGAGCAGATCCGCACCAAGCCCGCCTGACAGAATGTCATCACCAGTATTCCCAACAATCCGATCGGCTCCAGTTCCACCTTCGATCGAATCGCTGCGAGCGCCGCCACGAAGAGTGTCGTTGCCGCCATTGCCAAACAATGTCACCGAGCCGTCGAAGTCGGATGCGTCGATGACATTGTTTTGATCGCCACCGGTAAGCCGCGCAAATGCGATATTCGAAAGGCGATCTGTGCCCTTTCCGGCCAGACGGATGGAACGAAGCACAAGCGTTCCATCATGTTCCTCGACAAGAACATCGTCGCCATCGTTGCCGTTCAGGATGTCGTCGCCATCACTGCCGGTCAGCTCGTCGTCGCCGTCCTTGCCCACCAAGCGATCGTCGCCATCGCCGCCGTTCAGTTGATCATCGCCAAGACCGCCGTCGAGCTTGTCGTTTCCATCACCACCGATCAGCGTGTCGTTGTTCGCACCACCGCGAAGCGTTGACGGGCCGCTGAAACCGAGCGTGCTGAGAATGTTGGGACTCGGGCCGCCCGTGAGTCTTGCTCTTTCGAAACCGCCGACTTGATCGTTACCAAGTCCAGTCAAACTGTTGTCGGTTAGCGTTAGGTTGCCGTCGAATCGTTCGTCCAAACGATCGTTGCCGAGGTCGCCGTTTAACAAATCATTGCCTAGCCCGCCTGTTAACGTGTCATTTCCAAGAGCTCCTTGGACCACATCATTGTTGCTTCCGCCAACTAAGCGATCATTTCCGCTGCCACCGTCAAGCGTCACGGATCTCGTCGCGGCGGTCGCATCTATGACGTCATTGCCTTCGTCACCATGAGCAACAACAGTTCCTGTGAACGCCGCATCGACTTGAATCAAGTCGTTACCACCACCGCCGTTCACTGCGGTAGCGACAGCGGTAATTCCCGAGTCACTGCTTTGCAACGTGATTTGATCGGCACTCGATCCACCTTGGATAATCAATTGACTGGTTGGCAGCATGAACGACGTTGGCTGTTCGCCATCGATGGTGAATTGCATCAAGTTATTCGCGGATTGCCCGTCATCGCTGATGACAATCGTGTGTCCGTTGCCATCATTGGGGACATCAATGGTAAAGACCGAGTTGTTGATGACCTCCCATCCAATATCATCGAGGGCTGCGAAATCCAGTGGCGTGAAGAGTTTGCGAGTTCCTATCGTCAGCGATGGATCCAACGAGACCTCCATTGCTGACATCCCCGACCCATTCAACGCGTCGGTCGTATTTTCTGCAAAGTGGGACAAGTCACCCGCCAATTGTGGATTTCCGGCACCATCGAACTCGTCCACGGTTGCTGCGCCGGTGAATTGCGAATTGGCGATCATCGCGTTCCATGATGATGACGTGCCGATCCCCAACACGTGTCCCAGCTCGTGTACGGCGACGGATATGAAGTCCGTCTGTCCCGTTGTGAGCGTGTCTGTTGTCAGACCAAAGTGCCAATTTCGGTTCAGATCGAGCGATAGTTGCCCGCCCCATGGACCAAAGTCTGTTGGCGGCGTGGCTAACTCGCCCAACTGCCCCCGAACATTGACTCGATCGAGCCACGCTTGCGTACCGCTTGCACTGAAGCCGCCAGGTCCCGCTGTTGCGATCGCCGACGAAAGATTGCGAGCCCCTGCAAACACATAGATCGTATCCGCAGGGACGTTGAGATTGATTTCCTTGTCGGAAAGCCCCGTCGACGGATTCGAGAATCGAGCCTCCCAGTTGTTGCTTCCGCCGGGATTGATCGATAGCAGCGAATCGTTCAAGCGGCTGGCCAACATGTTGCCAGCAAAGTCGAGCGCTTCGCGGCGTTCTTGTTGATCAAAGAAGCCGTTGGAATCGCGTGAGTAGTCGAAGAAGAAGTTGACTGTCAGATAGATACGCTGCTCGAGTGTCTCGAGCTCACCCGAAAACGCGGGCTTTGGGCGCCGATTAGCGCGCAAAGCATCCATGAAATACAACCACTGGTTGCGCAGCCGAAGCGGCATTGCACAGTCTTCCTCGCCCTGAAAGAGCTGTCCATTGTGTCCAATCACCACAGAGCACGCTCAGAAAACGCGCGCACTCTAATCGCCTGTGAAGGTCTATCGGCTTTTCCGGTAATACGACATGCATCGATTTCGCGGGTATTATTGCTGGGATCGGTTTTGACAGGACGGATTGGCAATCCGTCCTGTCATTTCCCGAACAAAAACAGCCCAAAGCCGTTGGACGACTCTGGGCTGTTAACAAGTTCGAAGTAAGCTTAGAGAAGCATGAAGAACTATTCGCTCTTCTCGGCTTCTTCGGTCTTTTCTTCAGGCTTCGCTTCTTCCTTGGGAGTCTCTTCGCCTTCGGACTTCTCGATGCCGATCACTTCCTTTTCCTTCTCGCGCCGCATGGTCGGATCAGCCTCTTGAAGTTGCAAGCGTTTGGCTCGCATCAGGACTCGGCGTTCGATCTTTTCCTCTGCAGACAAGCCTACGCCGCCCTTGAGCCGCTCAATTCGCTCGTTCAGCATCGTGAGCGTTTCTAAGACCGTTCCGGCACTCTCTTGCATGTCGTTTTGCAACTCTTTCTCCAGCGCCGATTCGATTTGCTGAAGCGTTGCGTCCGAAAGGTCTTCGTCATCGGCTAATGCCGTGAAGCCTTCTTGGAGGGTTTGACGGTTGTCTTGCAAGATACGTCGGAACTGATCGGCCGTCATGACCTCGACCTGACCGAGAACGTCCTCGGTCTGCTCGATGACGTAGTCTTCCAACTCCGTTCGAACCTTTGGCATGGCACTAACGGCTTGATCACTGAGTTGCGCTGCCCACTCGGGAGCGGACGTGATGATTTGTTCTTGGACCGAGCGGCGAACTTCTGGCAATTGATCTTCCGCCATGCTGATCGCGGCCGATGTCAACAATTCATTGTCGAGCAGTTCGTTGGCTTTGTTGTAGCCGTAATAGAAATAGCCGGCGACCGCGGCCAACGCGACGACACCGACCACAAGCGTGATCAGGTTTGACGTGCGAATCTTTCCTTGAATTTGATGAATTCGATTTTG
>PBMZ01000020.1 GCA_002722955.1 Planctomycetaceae bacterium
ACCTTGCGAACGGCTTCCAGCTTGAATTCCCGAGAAAAAGTTCGACGCTTGCTCATAGTTACTCTCCTGTCAGACTATCATGACATAAGGAAATTCACTGTCCACCAATCTTGGGTAACGCCAGTGGTTTACTCTCGATCGTTACGATGCCCCGGAACTCCGAAAGAAGTTTTCGGTCCCGGATCCCGCGACAAGATACTTCTAAGAGCAAAGTTGGTTCAAAGATGATCGACGAATTCTCAATAATTCGAACAGGTTCTTCACTGAATACTGTGGTAGGAAGGGCCACGACCGCTCGCCACGCTGATGACCTTTCGAGCTGCTCGTGCAGAAGCTCTTCGTGCCGGACGAACTGTAGTCCGCTTATTGCTTCAGTAAGTGTTTCGTTTCCAGACCAAAGTCCGAGACGAGGCATTCGATTGTTCGTGTTCCTTGAAGTTTGTTGTCAATTGTCCAAGCATCGTCGAAGTGAATCATCGCGGCTCCCAAGGGCACTTTTTTGCTTTTCCACATCGAACGCTTTGTGCGATATTCGAAAGGTACGGATGACTCAACGCCATCGTCTACGACGATCACCTTTTGCGTGTATACAAATTGTTGGTCTGTACCGTTGTCGCATTTGAGTTTTCCACGCTGAAAACGCAGACTCTTTGCATTGTGTGGTTGCGGCTTGTCTTGTTTTCCCGCGTCCCGATAGAAGCCGTGTCCCGCGAAGACAAAAAAGCCTACGTGACGGATAAGTTTCGGCAATTCATCGAGTGGTGGAAATCGTTTCGACTCGATTTTCTTGCCGTCGGCAATGATCACAATATCTCGCAAGTCATCGCGAAAGTCGAATTTCTTTAGCAGTACTTTTTCTGGAATGGTTGCCGCTATCGTTGCCTTGCTTTGCTGGTCATTCGATCTTGAGGTGATCGAGTATTGCAGTGTCCAAACGACGTCTTTGTTGACCGTTCTACGATTTAGCAAACTATACGTGAACTCGCCGTTCTTTTCCGACTTGGTTTCGCCATCGACAATGCGGAAATGATAGGTTGCCCAGGCGTCCTGTTTCGGCGAGACCTGAATGATGTCCGCAGCGAAGCTCGGTCCACATAACAGAACGATAGTTATCGAAACGACCAAAGAAAGAAGCCGAACAACTTGCAAGCATCGATGGTTCTGCATGGCAACCGCTCCTCGCAAGTGAGTGAACTATCGCTTTAGATCGTTGTCACGAATGTCCTTGAGTTTCGCCGCTAACATGGACTGAAAGCGTTTGACGGTTGGCGCGTGTTCGGCAGTCTTAGCCAGATTGGTGTACTGCTTGGGATCGGAGTTCATGTCGAATAGTTCCATCCCGCCCTTCGCGTCCTCGCGATATTGAATGTAGGCCCACCGATCTTCTCGCAGTAAGAAGCCACGACGTGCTGGAGCTACGCTAAAGGCCGCGTCACGGACTTCATGCGTTGGATCGTCGAGCATTCGGGAGATGTCCTTGCCCTGAAGCCGTGCCTGAGCCGGCAATCCACAAAGCCCGGAAATGGTGGGGTATAGGTCCAAGAGTTCGGTCAAGCTATGACAAACCCCGGGCTTCTTGCCTGGGACGCAAACGATTAAGGGCACTGACGCCGACTCCTCACGCAAACTGACCTTGGCCCAAAAGTCATGTTCCCCCAAGTGATAGCCGTGGTCGCTGGTGAAGATGACGATTGTCTTTTCTTCGAGGCCTGCATCCTTGAGAGCCGTCATCACCTTGCCGACTTGAGCATCCATGAAAGCGACTGATGCGTAGTAGCCTCCGACAGCTTTCCGCTGACGTCGCAAGTCCATCTTCATGTTCCGACTGGTTTTGTAGTTGATGCCGGGTTTGGGAATGTCGTCCCAATCGCCAGGCACCTTTTCTGGCAGCTTCATTTTGCTGTAGGGCAGGAAGGGATCGTAATAGGGACGCGGCGCCACGAATGGCACGTGCGGTCTGACGAATCCAACGCCCAGCCAAAACGGTTTCTCTTTGTGCTTGTGAATCAGCTCGACGGCTTTGACGGATGTCTTTCCGTCCGAGTGCACTTCGTCCCCGTCATCGGCCTCGACGACCACAAACGTATTTCCGCCAACGACGGGTTTCTTTCCGTCGGGGTTTCCTTCGAGCGTCTCGCCTGTTCCTGGTGCCTTCCACTCGGGACCGGGACTATTGAATCGCTCGGTCCATGAAGCTGGGTCGTCAGCACCGTCGCTGCCGCCTTCGATGCCGCCAGGTACGCCCATGTGATAAATCTTGCTGACGCGAGCCGTGTAGTATCTGTGATTCTTGAAGTGCTGCGCCCAAGTGACTCGGTCACCGATTTGCGGCCGCGGACTCTTGTAGCCAAGGACTCCGGTGGCATGTGGATAGTAGCCCGACATGAACGATGCTCGGGAAGGCCCGCAGTAAGTCCCCTGGCAATAGGCTCGAGTAAACCGGGTCCCTCGCGCGGCCAGCGCGTCGATGTTGGGAGTCTTGCAGACCTTGTTTCCGTAGCAAGACAGCGCCGTCGATGTCAGGTCGTCAGAAATGATAAACAGCACGTTGTACTGTTTTTGCTCGGACTGAGCTTCCGCAAACGTCAACGTGGGCCAAAGGCAAACTAAGCAGATTGCCAAACGCTTCAGCAATTGCAACATTTCGAGCTTCCTACTTACCAGTCTTGGCAAGTTTCCATAAGTGGCCGTCGCTGCGAACATAGAGTGCATCGTCTGCGATTGCAGGCGTACAGAGCACGACTTCATTCAGAGCACTTTCGCCAACAATCGTCCCTTTCGTTTCGCCAAGCTCAACGACTTGCCCCAGGCCTTCCTCGTTGAAGCAGAACAAGTGCTTGCCGCTGCCAACGGGTGTCGCACTGAAAGAACCTTTCAGGCGGGCTTGCCAGATCAGCTTTCCGTTGGTGATGTCCGCGCACTTGACAATCGAGCGATTCATGATATACAGCCGACCGTCTTTAACGATCGGGCTCGGCGTCGACGGACTTAGTCGATTGTCGTTCCAAAGAACTTTGGCTTTGTCCTTCGCAGGCCGAATTGCAGTGATACCGTTGGATGGAATGAAAACCGTATCGCCACTGACAGTCGAAGAAGGAATTGTCGAGGCTCCGTTTTCGTACGTCCAAACCACCTCGCCAGTCTTTGGAACGACGGCTTCGATCCCAGCCGATGATTGAAGCAAAGCCAACGCGGTCTCGGGCGAGTCTCCTAGAGCGACTGGTGATGTCCAATTGGCCCGCTTCGTTCGAGTTCTCTTCCATCGAGCCTTACCGGTCGCGACATCAACACCGGTTGCGAATGACTCGGCATCGTTTTCGACTTGAACGACCAATGTGTCGCCAATGACGATGGGCGAGCTGGACATGCCCAGGCTGTTGCTGGCATTAGGAAAGTCATGAGTCAGGCCGCGATACCACAGCAAGTTTCCATCGAGGTCTAAGCAAGCCAAGTCATTGCTTGAATAGAACGCGAAAATGCGTTCACCGTCACTCACGGGAGTTGGCGTGGCAACACACATTTTGGGGTGTGTCATGGTGCGGCCAGTTGCCCAGAATTGTCGCTCCCACAAGCGGTCGCCTGTCTTGACGTCGAAGCAGTCAACGTGCAATCGGTTTTGTCCGTAACCGCTGCTGGAAGTCACTACGACTCGATCACCAACAACGATCGGCCCAGACAAACCGCGTCCTTTCAGCGGCGTTTTCCAGGCGATGTTTTGAGATTTGCTCCAAGTCGTTGGCAGATCAGAGCCATCGACGAACCCACTGCTCTTGGGACCGCGGAATTGCAACCAGTCAGCACCAGACAGACAAACGACACACAATAATGCACAACAAATCGAAGTCAGTCGCTTCATGAGACTCTTATCCTCATCAGTCAAGCTTCGTCACATCGGGGTATAAGCGAGCCCTTAGGATAAGTAACCGAGGCCTTGGTTTGAAGTGCCGCGAGGCAATTCTGCTATGCTTGGAAGTTGTGATTTTTTTGGAGTGTGGCGTTCATCGCCGCTTTGTGGCGAAGCCACTTTGTTTTAATTCGCCAGTATCGCGATCAAATGTGGCTGCGCCACCAAGTAGCTTCGCTACAGCCAGTGCGGCGATGAATTGCCGCACTTCCAAAACCCTTCCGAGTTGCCTTAGCACACCGAAGGATTGTTTAACCCGTAGCCGGAGGCGAGGCACTCACTCCTCGCATCCGGCTACGGGTTAAACAATCCATGACTTCGAGTTGCACAATCCATCGTTATTCAGACGTGACTACACGGTCGGCAGAGCTGCCGCAACTTTTTCAAGATTCTTCTAGACAAATCATGCAGGTTCCGGCATCAATAGAGGTGTGGGCCGAATTTCTTTTGGTTGGCTCGATCCTAACTCTCGACTAGCTCGATCCTAACTCTCGACTAGGTCGAACTTTGTGAAATCCAACGATCATGCCGATCTCTCTCGTCAAGTGGCGGATCTTGCTCTTCGATTGGGCAAGGGTGAGATCTATGCGCTTGGCCAATTGTTTGATCTGACAGCGCCACGAATGTTGAGATTCGCTCAAACGCTGACTCGAAACCGAGAGGATGCCGAAGACGCGTTGCAAGCGGCCATGATTCGATTGGCTCAGAATCCCAAACGGTTCGGATCGGCGAATCATCCGTGGCCCTACTTCATGCAAGTTTTGCGGAACGAGACACTGAAGCTGATTGGCAAACGACGTCCGGCACAGGCACTGACGCAGCAGGTTCCCTTGCCAATTGAAGATCCCGCTGATGCGGAATTCGCCGAGTGTCGGCATCAGATTAAACAGGCGATCGAACACCTGCCGCCCGAGCAAGCGGAAGTGGTTGTCCTCAAGATCTGGGAAGGTATGACCTTCGCAGAGATCGCAGTTGTGTTGAAAGAATCTCCCAACACGGCAGCTAGTCGATATCGATACGCACTCAGCAAGCTTAGCCGCTCGCTGGAACGTGTCGCGGAGGACCTGCTGTATGAATAAATGGGATCATCGCCGGCATGCAGAAGTTGTTCGGGCCATCGGGCCAAAGGTCAAGGTCTCGCGATCATTGCGTCAACGAATTCTTAAGGCTGCTCGCAAAGCATTCTTCCGAAGCCGTAGTTTGCAGACCGTGCAATCGACGATCGCAATCATCGTGTTCACTGGCTTTGGTGTTTTGTTGACCGGCTACTACACGTCGATGTTGCGAAGCCCGTCGCCGAATGAATCCGAGCGATCGTCGATTCGGGCAAATCGCTCGCGTCCCACATTAATGGGTTTTGGTTCTTCGTTTTCGTCGAGCTTGATGAATGCCATCGATGACAAGAGCGAATGGTCCGAGGTCGAGGCTGCGGACGAGCACCGTTCGAATGGGCTCGATTCGCTCAGAAAAGCTTTTATCGAGTAGTTCTCGATATCCACGCCGACTCAATGTTGGAATAAGAATTCCTGCTTGCTCAAGATCGCCCAGCACACATCTTCCATCGCGACTCCGCGGTCTTCGTGTGATTTGATGTAGGCGATGCTGGCTTGTAGCTCGCGGGGTGAGGGGCGTCGGCTCAAAGCGTTGAGATAAAGATCGACAACGATTTCCGCATCCGAGAGGCCAGTGCTGATCGACTTCCGAAACCTTGTCCCCGGATGACTGAGCATGTCGTTGAAGAAACGACCGTTCAGAATCTCCAACGCTTGACTAAGGCTTGATTCGTCGCCTCGATCACATTCGCAAACCGATTGGCGCTCTGGTTGCCCGAAGACTTTTAGAAACTCGATATCGCCAATATTTCTTCGGTCGTAAGGTTTCAAGTCAGGCGCAGGTAGCCAGGTCGCCTTTGTTCCGCGCGGAACGAATTGAAATTGCTTGGGTTGTTCGGTGACTTGTCCCAAGGCGTCGACGATTTGTTCGGCGGTAAGGCGTCGTGGGATATAGTGAGAAAAGTACTTGAAGTCATCACGATTGAAATCATTTGATCGCGAGCTTGTTTGATACGTGCGGCTATTCAAAATCGTCTTCAGAATATGTTCGCGATCATAGGAGTGTGCCACAAAGTCGGCGGCCAAAGCATCCAAGAGCGGCGCATTCGACGGTGGGTTCGAGTCGCGAAAATCGTCGAAAGGTTCGACGATGCCGCGTCCCATGACTTGAGCCCAGATGCGATTCACTTCGACGCGGGCGAAGAACGGATTCGCTTTCGAAGTCAGCCAATTCGCAAAGGCCTCACGACGATCATCGGCCGGCGCGACGGGTAACTCGCCCTGCGAAGGCACCCATGGTTTGGCGGGTTGACCTGTTCGCGGGTTGGTGACCTCTCCGTGAGGCTGCGTGTACAAGAAGACTTCATCTTGGCCCATCTTCCGGCGTTGAATGCGATTAAAGACTGCGGCCATCCCGTAATAGTTATCTTGCGTCCAACGTTCAAACGGATGGTTGTGGCACTTGGCGCACTGGATACGCGTGCCCAGAAATAGCTGAGCGGTTGTCTCCATTGCGTCATTGGTGTCGGCAGCTGTGCGGAAATAGTTTCCACTGGGATGAGTCAGCGTACTTCCCGAGGCCGTCAATAGTTCGCGAGCAAATTGGTCGTACCGCATGTTGGTACTGACAGCGCCTCGCAGCCAGCGGTTGTATTTGTAAACGCTGGTCCCTCCGAGCAGTCGTTTCGAAATACGCAACAAGTCGGCCCACTTCTGAGCCCAGAACATCGCATATTCAGGTCGCTGCAACAACTCGTCGATTAGCCGAGCACGCTTGTCGGCGGACTTGTCAGCCAAGAATCGCTCGGCCTCTTCCCGCGACGGCAGCAAGCCGATGACATCCAAATAAACGCGTCGCAGAAAGACCTCATCGTTTGAAAGGCCTGACGGCAAGTATTGCAACTGACGCAATTTGGCGTGTACATGCTCGTCAATGTAGTTCTTCGTCTTAGTGTTGTCCCACGTGAAGCCATCGATATCGCGAACGAACGTCAAGATCGGGGCTTGGATGAACTCCAAGTAACGGATAATGACGGCGGTCTCACCACGGTCGATGCCGACAACTTTGCCATCGCGAGTCACCTCGGCAACGTTGGGATCGGAAGTCTCGAACTTGGCCAAGTGTGTCACATCGCGGATCGATCCGTCAGAAAATCGAGCCTGCACGCTGTAGTGCTGAGTTTTATGAGGCTCATAAAGCACTCGGGCGTTCTTCGGAAAGACATCGATCCCCACACATTTGACGGGTGAGGAATCAACGCGGCATCCTTCACCGATCCAATCTCGCAGCAGCGTGTAGAGTTCATCGCCACGATCAATGCGGCGGCCGCCCAAGTGAGCGACGCGCATTGTTGGTTTTCTGAGCAGCAGGCTCTCGTCGGGATCGTTCATGTTGATCCGTCGGCCTTGTGATTCTCGAGTAAGCGTCTTTCGATCCAACGATGGATCCGATGCAAACAACGAGAGCTGGAATCCAGCTTTCCCGTGCGGTGCACCATGACAAGACCCACCACTGCAACCCGCCTTCGCCAACGCCGGCAACGTGTGATAATCAAACGAAACGTAATCGGGGCTCGACTGATTGGCAACCGTTGCTTGGATGCTTTGTTTCAGACTTCCAAGCTGGACCGTGATCGTTGCTTGGCCATCAGAGATCGGAACAACACGTCCAGATTTCGAGATCCTCAAGACCGAAGGATCGCTGACCGCGTAGGTAACAACGTCAGTGACATCAGAAATGTTCTTGTTCGACAAGACGCCGGTTACAACGATTTGCTGACGCTGCCGTTTGCCATCGAGTTTGATTTGCTGAGGATAGACCGACAGCGCGCTAACGTCGCTCGCCGTTTGATCAGCGGCTTGACCGGTCAGTCCAAACAGAATGAGCAGTACTGTGTTGAGATATTTTGACATCAATTTCATTCAACATTCGCAAAGGATTTAACGGTGACCGTTTTCTTTCAGCAATGAGTTCATCCAGTCGGCGTCCTCGTCTGAAAGCTGTGGTTCCGGGTCAAGTTGGTAGTTGGTTCGGTGATAGCGACCATCGCGATAACAATCATCGATCAACGGCTGCAATTGCAGGACGGCATCCTTTTCATATGGCCTCAGTGGAATAGGGATATTCGGAAGCGATTCCCTGAGTGGGACGCGATAAACTTCGACGTTATCGGGATCATCTTGTCGATAGACGCACACCCAATATGGTGTCTTTAGGTTCTCTGGGATCATCTCGTCTGGTGCTGCAAGGACATAGCTACCTTGCCGGACGAGATCGATTTCGACCAGATTGGCTCCTGATGATAGATAGTTGGCTTGCTTACGAGCGTACTTGCTTCGCCCGTTGTCTCCGATTTTATTTCCGGGACTTAGAAACTCGATTGCGGTGATGACTCGGCCACCATCGTCAACGATCTCAACGTGCCGTTCGGTGCGTGGCACCATCGGCAACACAAGTGGTTCGGCGACGGCAACATCTGTAATGCTTGTTTGCGACGATTGAGGACCAGCGTTGTCTTCGGAGACATGCATATCTGGCCGTAACGAGTGACTATGTTCGTCGTCGACGTAGACAGCGACACTTTGCTCGATACTGGCCTGCAAGTCATCAGGCAGTTGCTGATTCAGTTGATTGCGCGCGTACACAATCAAGCTTGCATGTACTTCTCCCCACCTCTTCTCCAGATAGGGATCCATACCGGGAAACGGACTCTTCATCTCGAGACCTCAATTCAGACGCGTAGATCGCTACTTCAAGGCAAGTTTCGATTTGGGTACGTCGACCAAATACAAGTCGAACAAGCCGTCTCGTTCGGAGACCATTACCAATTGCTTTCCGTTGGGATGCCAACTGGGGTAGTCGTCGCGTTCTTCGTTGTTTGTGAGGCGGCGGAGGTCCGTGCCGTCGATGTTCATCACGTAGACTTCATGGTTTCCGTCTCGCGTACTGACGAAGGCAACTTGTTTGCCATCGGGTGACATCACAGGGCGAATGTCCATAAGCCGGTTGTTCGTCAAGCGTCGCTCGTTCGAGCCGTCGACGTTCATTACGTAGACTTCATAGTTGTTCTCGCGCGTGTTCGAGAAAACAATCTGTTTTCCGTCCGGAGAAAACGAAGGCCAATTGCTGATGCCCTGGGTCTGAGTAATCTGCTTCTTGTTCTTGCCATCGGGTGTGATCGACCACAATTGCTGTGGGCCGGTCTCGGCAAAGGCGTAGATGATCAGTTTATTGTCGGGAGAGAAAGCCGGGCTGCGAGTTCCTCCACGCCCCGAGTGATTGATGTAGGCCGCTTTGTTTTCTTGCAGATCACGAATCACCAAGCGTGCGGTTAGGTTGCCGGTGCACTGTGTGTAGCACACGTATCGACCGTTGGGCGAGAACGCTGGTTCCAGATGATGCTTATCGCCAGCGTCATCGAAAACGGGCACAACCTTGCGGTCGTCGATCGACATGCGAACCATACGGATCAAGGCCGTGGTTTCGTCGTAGCAATAAATCAAGTTCTTGCCGCCATCCGTGAACACGGGATCGCGTTTGTTCGTTCCGTCGGTCGTCAAGCGAATCGGCTCCCCCGCAGTGACGGAAGTTGCGGTAACCAGGAGCGTCGCGGCGGCGAGGAAACACTTATAGCAATTCATCAATCAAGCTCCCGCCGTCTAAGACTTTCATTTCGGCCCGCTGTTGAGCACCCACTCCGCAGAGCTCGGCGATTGTCGTGCCGGCCATCAACGGAGTGATCGGCTGGCTGACGGGGTACTCGGCCTTCGCGTCGCTTTGCCCGATGCAGCGACCTGGCTGAATGCCGGCTCCGGCCCAGATCGAGAAATAGCAGTGCTGCCAGTGTTCGCGAGACGCTCGCTTGCTAATCCGCGGCGTGCGACCGAACTCGCCCATGGCCACCAGCAGTGTGTCTTCGAACATCCCGCGTTGATCCAAGTCATCGACCAACGCTGAAAACGCACGGTCAAAGATTGGACAGTGACGATCCTGGAGCAATTCGAAGTTGTAAATGTGAGTGTCCCAGCCCCAGTCACCGTTTGGTGTAAATGTTTCGACGTACTCACTCCAGTTCACTTGGATGTAAGGCACGGAAGCTTCAGCCAATCGACGAGCCAACAGGCAACCCTGCCCAAACGTCGTGCGGCCGTAACTGGCCCGCGTTTTGGTATCTTCTTGGGTTAGGTCAAACGCCTTTCGAGCTTCCTTGTCGGTTAACAGGCCGTAAGCTGACTGAAATGTGTGATCCCATTTTTCGATCTCGGCCGCGTCCAACCGGTGCCGTTCGTCGTCGAGCTGCTTCAGTAACTGACGCCGATCCGTGATCCGGTTGGGGGTGAGATTCTTCATCATTTTGAGTGTCGGGATGCTGATCTCTCCACGCTCGGAGCAACTGATGAGGAATGGGTCGTAAGCCTTGCCCAGAGTTCCGCCACCGTAGCCTTGGATTCGTGTTGGCAAGTCGCGCGGAATTCCGCGTCCAACGTAAAAGAACGGTGGCAGCGCGTTTGTTTGTCCACGTTGTTTTGAGATAATCGATCCGAAATTTGGCTGCACGGGGCCAGGGTTTTCTTCGAAACCTGTCAGGCCCACCGTTCCCGCACCGGGATGCCCGCCGTTGGTTGACTGCATCGACCGGATGACGCTGAACTTATCACTTCGAGCCGCCGAACGAGGCAGCAACTCGGTGAACCGCATATTGGGCGTTTTGGTCGCGATCGTGCCGAACGGGCCACGGAAATCCATGGACGCATCGGGCTTGGGATCGACCATGTCGATATGACTGGGCCCACCCCATAACCACAGCAGGATGACCGATTTTGCTTTGGCTTCACGCCCAGCAGCGGCGATCGCTTCCATGGATGGTAAGCCCGCTCCAAGTGCGAGCGGCACGGACGCGGCCGTCTTCAGAAATGCTCGCCGAGAGTCTCCATGACAAGTTCGCGCACGGAAATCGCCGAAATCCAACATAACACTTCCTCGATTCGATTTTGCCACTCGGGCTTCGACTACTCGTCGGTCGCCATGAGCCCGTGAAACGACTCTGTTTAGGGACAAGCCATGACACACAAGCCTAACTCAAAAAACACCTTATGTCCATTCGAGCCACGGTAGTCAGTGTAGAATTCGTAGGTGGAGTCTGACGAAAATGCGTATGATTCCTCGATAATTCTGCTAGCGTCCGTTATAGAAGATGCAAGTTCTCGTTCACTCAGTTATCCAGTCCTTTCTGCCATTCACCCCGCAATTGCCAGACAAGTTATGCCAATCGAGTTTGAGTGATCTGTCTGCGAGTCACGTTTGAAGGCGCCGTCACAGTTGATTGGCCGAACACTTAAGTGTCCGCGTTGCCATGAATCCGTGTCGCTGCCGACGAGTGGACCATTGGGTTTCGTCAAGAAACACGCGAGCTTGGGCCTGATTGTTTTGTGCGGACTTGCCATTGGCACCATTGTATCGGTAGTCGTGTTCAATGCGCCAGACGGGTAAGTTAATGAGATCGCCGCAGATCGGAGTCAGCCTGAAGACCGCTCGAATTGAACTGACTCGTCACGGCTGTAACTCACTCGTTTAACTCCTCGCCTTCGGCTACGGGTAAACAAGAACGATTTACATCTTCGGACGCAGCCAGCTATAGACAATCAGCACAAATCCGGCACCGGCGACCCAGTAAGCTCGCGGATGGTCTTGCGTTACTTTCATAGCGATCCCTGCCAAGAACACCAGGTTGGCGACGATGCGCAAGCCGATCCAGAAGGGTTTGCTGATCTTCGGTGCTTCTTCGCTCATTGATCGGTTCCTTTCAATGACACAAGATAAGCCATCAAATCCGCAAGCTGCTGAGGTGTCATATCGCGGAATAACAGATCGGGCATGATCGATTTCTTTTGTGGCACGAACAGTTCAACGCGTGACATGGGAACCTTTACGGTTTTGTTTTGAACCGTTCTTAGGGTGACAGCTTCCACGGTCTTTTCGACCAGGACTCCCGTCACCAATTTCCCCTCGGAAGTTTCAATCAGATAGGTGATGAACTTGGGATCGATCCGCTTTGATGGCTCAACAATGCTTTCGAGTATCTCGCGCGGCTGACGTTGCTTCCCAGTTGCTGACAAGTCCGGTCCGACCTCGCCACCTTTTCCGTTGATTTGGTGGCACGCTAAACACTTGGTCGTTTCGGTTTGCTGAATCAGTCTATTGCCACGAGCGACGTCGCCTGACATGGCGAGAATCTTATCGGAATCGATCACACTTCCGAGTCGCTTTGCTCTTTTGTCGGGTGACAAGAATCGCTCGAACAAATCTCGTACGGCGACCGAGTCGTGTCGAGTTGCTAACTCGGCGATCATGGGAATGTTCGACTTATGGATGCGCTGGCGATCGATGTGATTTAGGAGCTTGAGTGCCGCGCTTGTTGACGCCAAGAGAGTTTCGATTGGCTTCTCGGTCGCGACTTTGGAGTTTCGCAAGGCGATCAGTGCCGTCGCCTCGTCGATGTGCTGACGATTGTGAATTCTCGATCTAGTTCGGTCGTAAGGCATCGACCGAATCCAGTCGGCGATCAGTTGAGTGGCTCGTTGATCGACCTGTTGCGATCCGATGTGCGGCATCCGACCAGGGCCGAGTTTCGACATCCGATAGAAAAGGACCGAGCGATACGGATCGCCGCCAGCCACAAGTTTTGCTGACGCGATCCCGAAGTGGCCCTGAGTGGGACGTTGGCCGACCAGCTTCATGTCTGCCAACGATGCCTCGTACCGCAAGTCGATCGTCGCTGTGCCACCGCCACCGAAACGATGACAGTGAGAACAATTCACATGCAGGTACGAACGAGCTCGCGCTGCGAGTGGTTTGAGTTCATCGAACGGGTTCGCATACGCCACTTTGGTTTCAATGCCTTCTTCTAAAACACCAAAGTTCTGCAACGTCGAAATCTGGTTGTTTAGGAGCCCTTGGAAGTTGGTCTTCCGATTCAACTGCTCGGGCGTGAAAGCTAAGCGATAGCCGGCCCATGGATTGTGACAGGCATAGCACTTCGTACGGCTTGATACTTCCCATCGATGGTGACGAATTCCGCCTGGAGCACTTCGGTCGCTGAGTTCAATCGTCAGAAGTATTCCTTCTTTGGGAGCCAACACCGCGTCGTTTTGCTCTTCGTTCCAAATGTAAGAGTATCCGAACCACTCGCCCGAGTTACCGCGCCACTTGTCGCCACGCATGTGAAGAATCTGCGTCTCGACTTTTCGAAGCTTGCCGTTTCCGTTTTCGAGGCTGATTGTCTTTACCAGGACCGTGTCGTCTGGGAATTCACCCCAATCCAGTGGTACACGACCTTCTGGTTTCGTTAGCTTGATCTTCTTATCGCCCGGTACGGCAACCCACCGCTGTGCTATCGCGCCGTCTTGCCACTGTTCGACGTTGACGGCAAACGGCAAAACTCCGGGTGCCGGCGATTCATCCTTCACGGAATCGAATAGACCTGTCTGGCTAAGTCGCGTCGGGAAATCTCGGTTTTCAGCACCAGCTTGATTGGGCTGTAGCCGATAGACGCCGCCACCGTTGTAATCCATCAAGGAAAGCTCGCCATCAATGTCCTCATGGAAAGCAATGATGGCTACTGTTGAGTCCAACAACTCTTGGTTCGATACGACTTTGCCGTCGGCGTACTTCAGTGCCCAGATCTTTCCAGTCACATAATCGCCGTAAACATAACTTCCCGTCAGCTTAGGAAGTCGCTTGCCCCGATAAACATAGCCGCCAGTAACGGACGCTGCCTCGGCACGCGGCAATGCCAGCGTCGCCGGTGTGATTTCGGTTGGCCCGCGAACGACCTCGGGGCGAACGGATTGCGGGCCTTCCATGACGCTCCAGCCGTAGTTGCCGCCGCGTTTGACCAAGTGAACCATTTCCCAAAGTTGCCAGCCCACATCGCCCAACCATAGCTCGCCGGTCTTGCGATCAAAGCTCATCCGCCAAGGGTTCCGCAGCCCATAAGCCCACACCTCGCCGCGAGCCCCTTTTAGCGTTTTGAACGGATTGTCATGCGGAATGGAATAGCCCTTTCCGTCGGACTTTGAATTGACGTCGATTCGCAAGATCGAACCTAAGAGATCGCTGACGTCTTGTCCCGAGTCATGCACATCGGGCGGCGATGGTGGTGAGCCGTCGCCAGTGGAAATATACAAATAGCCATCCGGACCAAACATTAAACAGCCACCGTTGTGGCCACCGGATCTCCACGAAAGCAGTATCTCCTCCGAGTCCGCGTCGATGCGAGGCGTCTCGCCATCGGTGACCCGAAAACGTGACACCCGCGTTCCGTTTTCGAGGCCTTGCTTCAATATGTAGCAAAGGAAACAAGTTCGGTTCTTTTCGAAGCCGGGGTGAAAGGCAAGTCCGTAAACCGCCGTGAGTCCGTCGATTTGGGCACGACCGTCGAGAAAGATCGGAGCGATACCGAACGGGTCGAGCTTCGAGATTTGCAGAATCCGACCTTCTCGCTCGATCAAGAAAGTCTGTTTCGTCTTCGGCTCGGCGATCATCGCAATCGGCTGCTTGAACGTCAGGTCCGGATAAATCCGCTCAAGCCGATAAGGTGGCGGTGATTCCGGCGAGCCCGTGATCTTGCCGGTTGTCCACGGGGATCGAGGCTCCAGTTGAACCTTGATTTGTTGGGCGGATGCGCCGTTCAAGCATTGCAGCGCGGCAAGGAAGACGAGACCTCGAATCATCACCAAACTTGGTTGACTGAGAGCTTTCACAACGACACTCCATTTCGCTTGTCGTTAACGAGCTGATTCAGAGCAATTCACGAGCTAATCGTCTTGCGATGGCCCATTCTTTTCGGCGGCTTCCGTTTCCAGTTCTTGCAGCGCGAGCTGTGCAGCGGTTTGTTCTGCTTCTTTCTTGCTTGGCCCCCACGCATCTGGAAAGACGCGAGCACCAATTACCGCGGAAACGTTGAAGCATTTCGAATGGTCGGGGCCCTTCTCATCCAACAGGCGATAGACGGGAGTGGCACCGAGGGACTTTTGAGCCAACTGTTGCAGCATGCTCTTATAATTCTCGCCGTGAGCCGATTCCGCCGCACTCTCGATCCGCGACGTGATGATTCGGCTGACGAACTCCTTTGCTGCTTCCATACCGCCGTCTAAGTAGATACCGGCCACGACGGATTCCAACACCGCGGCCAAAATCGATTGTGGAATCTGACGGTTTGCACTCAAACCCTTGCCCAGAAAAATGTAGTTCTGAAGGCCAAGTTGTTCAGTGACTTTCGCACATGTTGTGCGGCTAACGACGATGGACTTGATCCGAGTCAGTTCGCCTTCAGGATGCTGAGGAAATCGTAAGTAGAGTGCTTCACAAACGATTGCTCCCATGATGGCATCGCCGAGGAACTCGAGTCGTTCGTTGGATTGCAGCCGAGTTCGTGCAATCGAAGCATGTGTCAGGCAGCGTTTGAGTAGCTCGCGATCTTGGAATTGATATTCGAGCACATCGTCGCAGACCGAATTCAATCGGTCGGCCTCTGACTCGGTCTCAACAGCGGTTGCTGCCGGGGCCGAGCGTTCTGCGCTTTTCTTACTTTGGGAATCAGAAGGTCCGCTGGGGACTGGGATCGGTGGGACGTCGGCGAATTTGGGCAGCTGACGCTTTACAGCGGCCGCAGCCCTTTTGGGTTCGGAGTCGTCAATTCCGTCGTCAACGGACAGGTCGTCGGTACCAGCTTCAGCGTGTTCGCCGTCAACCTCTTGATCAGAATCGGGTTGGCCTACGGCCGCTTGAGAGGACGCAGCAGCATCCCCCTCATTTTCAGTGTGGTCTACCATCTTGGACCTACTTGACATTGTAGACACGACAATCCCCCAACATCGCGAGCGATGCGGAATCATGTGGTGTCGAGCGCAAATGTATGCTCTGTCAAGTTTTAAGTGACGGTACCATCTGCCGAGGTGACGCACCGAGTGTGATGGATCACCGTCAAACAAAGCTGGACAGGCGTCAAAGCAAGAGCCAAGCGTAGCAAAAACGGATCAACAATCCTAGTGCGCAGGCGATGACCAATGTCTGGGGCCGGTTGGTTGCTTCCGGCAGCGTTGCGGGGCCGCAAGCTCTGGGTTGGCGATTCAATACACGCGAATGGGTCCGCGAACATTCGCCCCGCTCGCTTGCGCGTAGTGCTTGTATTACGCGTCAAACGAAGATGCTCGGGTGCTAGACCAAATTCGACTCGACGATGCAATCCATCAACCAGTGATTCAAATCACTCATCATGTTTTGCGGAGCTTCGTCAAGCGAATCGTAAATGCGTGTGGCGACTTCCATTCCGGCCGAGTACAGAATGCGGCCAGCGTCAACTGTTTCGGCGATCGATTGGCTGCGGTGTTGTGCACTCATGCCGATCATCAAGCGCTTACGCTGCAGTTGTTGGAAGTTGGCAAGCACCTTGTTGTTCGACGGGAACTCGGGTGCGAAGGCAATTGCTCCCCCGTACCAATCGGGACGATGCAGTAGCATTTGGATTGCCAGTGTTCCGCCAGCTTCGAAGCCGGCAAGATAAATGCGTTCGCTGTGAACGTGGTACTCACTGCGGACTTGTCGGACGCGTTCGAGCAAGGTTTCTTGAAGCGGGCCGGCCAAAGTTGCGGCGTTTGCCCAAGAGGCGTCAACACTTGACGACTGCTCGATCTTGCTTTCGACGGTGATGCCAAGGTAGTTCTGCTTGCTGATCTTGGGCATCATGTCCATTAGTCGACGAGTGTCGCGTTGAGAATCTGTCATCCAGACGACCAACGGATAGGCGTAGTTTGGTTCGTAATTCTCCGGCAAGAATACGGTCAAGTCGCCGGATAATTCGACTTCGCCTGCAGGAGAATAGGGCGAGCATCGTTCGAGAAGCTCGTCCAAGTCCATCTCAGGTTCGTCTTCCCAGCCGTCTAATCGCCAGAGGTTGCGATCATCCAGTTCGACGAATTCTGAAGGCTCAGACTCGTAGTATTTGATTCGGTTGATCCAGTTGTTGTTGCTCTGAGTCATTGCTCTAACGCCCCGCGCTGACGAGCCGATGGGATTTTTCAGCATCGGAAATTGAACGTCCAGACGATCCCGCGAATCGAGGAGTCCAACCACTTGCCACTGATTTCACTTCGGACAACGGAAAGTTCTTTCCAGGACATGCCGTTGACTTCACATCTCGGTGCCCGACGACTCGGTCTGCGTTGATTTGATACTCTTGGCTGAGGGTTCGAACCAATCGCTTTACAGATGCAAGCTGTGCTTCAGTGGGTTGTGTGTCTTGAAAGTTTCCTACTAAACAGATTCCGATACCTAGTTCATTGTATTCCTTGACGCCCGCATGTGCTCCGTGCATTTGTTGTCGCCATCGAAAGGTTGGTTCGATGGCTCCGTCGCTCATTCCGTTGCCGTTTCCGATCACAAAGTGATATCCGATGCCCAACCAACCTTTCGCCAAATGCCCCTCGTGAATGCTCTCAACACTTCCGCCGTTCGAGGCAGTGTGGTGAATGACAATGTGTTGCCAGTTGCGAGCCTTCTCGGTTGGCTTCCACGAGTTTTCAGTCCGTGGTTGGTTTGGTCTTGGGTTGACTGGAAATACCGGAGGATTGATGCGAGTGACCGTTGGTGGGCGAAATGCTCCTCGTGTCGTTCCTCTGTCCGATACCACCGTCGAACGGTAGCAGCCAGACAGAACACTCAGAGCGGCCACCAAACTGACCGCAAACCCTCGTGGTACCACTGACATCCTCCCTGACGTCATAATCACTACAATCGCGTAAATTCACCAAAACCCCTGTCTTTACAGGAGTTAAGGAATCAAGGCTTGGAATTTACAGGTGATGGTGACTTGTGTCAACAACGCCTTTCTGGAGTGTCAATATGCAGCATTCGAGGCCATCTCGATTGGCCCTGGGGTGTGTCAAATGGTAACAATTGTGCCGGTCTTGAGGCCAAAAATCGGGTCTTACAGCTTACGCAATTCATGCAAATGGTCTAATTGTTCCAATAGACCGGATTCTGGGCAATAAACGGGCTTTTCGGTGATGTTGCCAAAAATCAACGTAAGAGCTGCTTTCGAGCTCATTTTCCAATCTCAGGAATTGATAGCCCACGGCATAGCTTTCGCGCGAGAAGATCAGACACTTCCACATGACGAGGGACAGCTTCAACCTCGCCGGTCTGTAGATTGGTCCACAAAGAGTGCGATCGGCCTTCGCGTTTTAGGACGCATCCATGCTTTCGCATGTGCTTGAGCAATGCTGTTCGCTTCATGAAATCTTCAAGACTTCTCGTTCAGCATCTTCGGGCAGCCCTCGAAGACCATCTTCGAGTCGATCTTGTAGGATCAGATTGATCGCCTCGGTTAGATCTTGCAGGCATTCTTCTCTCGTGTGGCCCTGGCCATTAGCCCCAGGGACTTCTGGGCACCAAGCGATTACATATTCGCCGTCGTGCTCGATTATGGCGGTAAATTCATGTCGCATCGGTGGGCTCCTGTGAATAGCGATCTCCAGTTTAATACACGGAGCCGGCTGATTCTACATCTTGTGTTTCACCTCCCGAATGAAAAGACGCGTTCAAACAGTCGGCGCACCTTTGGGCTCATCCGAGTGCGGTTGAAGGCGTCGCCTAGCTTGCGGATCGCGTCGGCTTGGGTTGGGTAAGGGTGAATTGTTCCACCGATGGACTTGATGCCCAGGTTGTTTGTCATCGCCAAGCAAATCTCGGAGATCATGTCGCCAGCGTGAGAGGCGACGATTGTGGCGCCGACGATTTTGTCGGTGCCCTCCTTCAAGTGGACTCGCACGAAGCCCTCGTCCTCACCATCCAAAATCGCACGGTCAACGTCGGCCAGTGGCTGAGTCAGCGTTTGTACTGCGATACCCGCTTTGGCTGCTGTCGCTTCCGTCAGGCCGACATGAGCTAACTCGGGATCGGTATAAGTGCACCAAGGAATCACCAAGCGGCTGGCGCGGGCTTTGGGCAAGAACCAGAACAGCGTGTTTCTGATCACGATGCGGGCTTGGTAGTCGGCGGCATGAGTAAACTTGAATCGCGAGCAAATGTCGCCAGCGGCATAAATCTTTGGGTTCGTGGTTCGCAGGAAATCGTCAACGACAACGCCAAACTGATTCGTCTCGACGCCAACACGATCCAAGTTCAAGCCATCAATGTTTGGAGCCCGGCCGATGGCGACCAAAATCTCGTCAGTGGTGACAGATTGTTCTTTTCCGTTCTGTTCGAAGTGCACGCATTTGCCATCGTCACCAGAAGTGATCTTTGCGACGGTGGCTTGAAAGCGAAGGTCGATGCCGTCTCGCACCATCGACTCTTGAACGACCTCGCAAGCGTCCGCATCCTCACGCGCTAAGATGTGTGATTGCATTTCGAGTACAGTGACCTGGCAACCAAAACGAGCAAATGCTTGTGCCAGCTCGCTGCCGATTGGTCCTGCGCCGATCACGGCCATCCGTTTGGGTAATTCGGCCAGCGAGAAGACCGTCTCGTTGGTCAAGTAGCCCGCTTCCTCAAGCCCTGGGATCGCGGGAGCCTTGGCCCGAGCTCCCGTGCAGATGACCGCATTCTTGAACTTCAGCCGCTTGTCGCCAACGCGGATGGTATTGGAGTCCTCGAAAGTTGCCTCGCCGATAAACATGTCAACGCCGTCGCGCCGACATCGCTCGGCAGAATCGTTGTGGCTGATTTGTGCCCGCAGTTTTCTCATGCGTTCCATGACGGCGGCGAAATCGACTGCTTCGTTGCTTGCGCCAATGCCGAAATCGCTCGCACAGCGCACCGATGCCGCTGCTCGGCCGGCTCGAATCAGGCCTTTCGAGGGAACGCAGCCGAAGTTTAAGCAGTCGCCCCCCATCAAATGTCGCTCGATCATGGCCACTTTGGCTCCCAATCCGGCGGCTCCCAAGGCGGTCACTAATCCAGCCGTACCAGCACCAATTGCCACTAAGTTGTAGCGGCCATCCGGTTCAGGATTGACCCAATCCGGCGGATGCACGTTGTTGACCAACTCTTGGTTGAACTGATCGAATGGCAGGACTTCGAGTGAATCGGTCATGACTGGGCCTCGCCATCGGAAGATTTCTGGCCACGAACCTTGGCCATTATGCCTTTGACAATCAATGGGAATATGCCAAGCAGGGTAAAGGCCACAAGCATTTCTGGGTTGCTATATCCATCTTTCGCCAGCTCTTCCAAGCTGATCGTCGAGCCTGCATAAACGAAGACGGCTGTTCCGGCCAGCATGCCGATTTGGCTGACCCAGTAGTATGTCCAAACGCGAATTGGTGTCAGCCCCATCACGACGTTGATCACGAAAAACGGTACGACTGGAATCAGCCGCAAGTTGAATAGATAGAACGCACCGTCTCGCTCGAGAGCCTCGTTGAATGCGACCAGTTTGTCGCCGAACTGAGCTTGAATTGAATCGCGGAGCAGATACCTACTCAACAAGAAAGCCAGAGTGGCACCGATGGTCGAGGCAAAGCTGACCAACACGAGACCTCGGGCAAAGCCAAAGTACCATCCGATGGCCAAGGTCATCACAGCGGCGCCTGGCAACGAAAACGCGGTCACGGTGACGTAGAGCAAGAAGGCACCGCCGTAGACCAACGCCGGATTCTCATCGCGGAGTCGCTTCAGTTCCGTTTCGTGCTTGCTGAGATTCTCGAAGTTGAGGGCGTCGCCATAGAAGTAATACAAGCCGGCAAAGAGAGCGGCCACCGCCATCAACACGACGAGTTTCCCCATCGTGAAGCCCTTCTTGGGCTCTTTGGGATCGTGTTCTGCTTCGGGTACAGAGTCGCTCACCGATCACATCCTTGATGGGAGCATCGCAAAAAGACCAATGACCAAGGCTCGCAATCAAGACGGCACAGCCGCATTGGTCATTGAGACTTGGTCATTGGTCATTAAATCAAAGTGGTGGGGGGGGGACTTGAACCCCCGACCTGTGGGTTATGAATCCACCGCTCTCACCATCTGAGCTACCCCACCAGCGGTCGAATTTGCAGACAAAGATATATCCAACAGACGCTAAAAACACAAACGTGGTTCAGAAGAAACGCCAAGTTACTTGACGATTCGGTACACATGCGACTTTGAGCGTAAGATTAACGAATTCTCCGCCACGGACGGCGAAGCGATAAAGCCGTCGCCCAATTCGTTTTCGGCGACCAACTCGAATTTATCGGCTGCTTTGAAGACGACAACCTTGCCCTCTTGCGAGAGTCCGTAAATGTGGCCGTCGCCGTAAATCGGTGAGGACCAATAACTTCCCTCGACCCGAGCACTCCAAATCACCTCGCCGGTCAGCGCGTTCAGGCAGCTGGCGATTCCGGTGTCGTTCAGCATGAAGATTCGCTCGCCCAATAGGATTTGCGAGGGACGCTTTGGTGTCAACCGGCCAAGTTTCCATTCGATGTCACTCTCTGAGAGAAGCCCTTGGCCTTCTGGCTTGATGGCGATCATAGAACTGTTCCCGCCGCCTGCATTAACGTAAACCAATCCATTTCCGAACAAAGGTCGTGCTGCTGCGTTCATGCCACCGTGGACGACCTTCCAGATCATGTCTCCGTTCTTCGGAGCGTAAGCGATCGTCGCCATCGCGAATGGACTGACCAGCATTGCCTTGCCACCAGCAGTAATCACGCGCGGTGTGCTGTACGCTTTCTTGGCATCGCCGTTGTCGGTTTTGTAATCGACGTCGCGTTTCTTCATCCATGCGGTTTTGCCGGTGTCCTTGTTGAGTGCCATGATGAATTGTTTGTCGAAGCCATCGAAGGTTAAGAAGATATTGTCGCCGAAGATGACGGGCGAGGATCCGGGACCTCGCCAATGATGACATTCAATATCGGTTCGCTCCCAGAGCTTCTTGCCTGTCTTCGTATCAACACAGGCGGTCCCGTAAGTTCCAAAGTGAATCCAAATGCGACCGTCTTCGATCCAAGGCGTGCAAGAACCGTAGCTGTTCGTTGCGTGCGTATATTGAGGCTTGCTGACTTTGAACAA
>PBMZ01000021.1 GCA_002722955.1 Planctomycetaceae bacterium
TGCGCGTGGCCATTGCCGGCGCACACGAGAGGCGGCGACGAGTCGCTCTCGGCCGTGCTATGGCGCATCTTCATCTCGCACTACGGCCTGTGCGCGGCCGCGGGCGAGTTTCGCGCGCGCGGGACGGCGATGTTTACGGATTTCACGGCTTATTTTACGCGCCTGGCCTCCTTGCTGGACATAGGCTTCGAGCCCGTGGCTTGCAGCGGCTGGTCGTACCTGTCCGTGTTCCTCGCCAAGGCAATCGCGCCGTACGCGCTCATCGTATGCGTCGGTGCCGTTCTGCCGCTGTACATCAAGCTTCGCAAGGCGCGGCTCCGCAAGGCGGGCAAGGCGATCGACGAGGACCTGGACCTGCCGATGCGGTCGCGGCTCGTGGGCGCCTTGGTGTTCGTCATGTACTACCTGTTTCCCAGCACGGTCATCGGGCTGTTTCGCCAGAGTTATCAGTTGCTGAGCAGTTTGATCGTTGACTGTTTGATTTAAGAACGACATCAACACCTGAACATCCGAAGGTTGCATTTCTCTCAATGTCCGAACCATGGCATCGATTAGAACGCGCGGTAGCGACTTCTTCGCCAGAATCCAGTCCATGTCCTTGTGAATTTCGTTGATGTGTTTCAGCGCTTGGTGCGAAAGCGGCGCACGAGCATCGGAAAGCCCCAAACCGATCAGCCAAGCAGCATAAAGAGTCGAAACAGGGCCGACGTCCGAGCGGTCTTTGAACAGAATCGGTGTCAACATGCTGCTTGAAATAAGGTGCTCTAACTTGGCAATCGCCTCGAACTCTCGATTGATGAGCCAAGGCGCCGAATTGGCCGGGAACACATCGAATGGAAGAAGTCCCTCGCCCAAAATCATGGGCAACCCCGTCATCAAGCCCTGTTTGAGCAGTGTCGAGTCGGCATTCATCACGGCCACTTTGATGATGTTGTTCATCAGCAGCTCTCTGGTCGACGTGCCATCGTTCTTTTCAGTTCCCGGCAACTGATACCTTTGACGAGTCCGTTCTGCATGGAAAATCGACGCGAAGAAACCATGCGCCATCGTTCCAAGCCAATGAGTCGATTTGGAATTCGTCGCCCGTTCTTGCAACCCACTGACAAATGTGACAAGTGGGGCGAGTTGGCCTTGGGCGGACTTCACTTGTCGCGGCCTTACATTCTGATGCGCGGCGAGTTGTCGCAGCTTCCGTTCTTCTTCGTCAAACAACCCCTTGCGCACCGTAATTTCGATAACGAAAGCATTCTTCTCACGACAAACAAGCCGCCAACCGTCTTGTTCTAGCGGGTCAATCTTAATGAGCACGGTCTCTGATCGAATCATGATGCTGCCATTGTCGATCGAAGACTCCGTCTCTTCTTTGTTCGAGGCAAACTCGAGCGCACACGCTGGAGAGATTCCAAGTTTCTTGAATGGATCGTCTGGGAATTCCCCACTGACTCCCACGCCGAACAGCATAGCCGCCACCTTGTCGTCGGGATTCTCTGGCAATGCGTTGACTTGCAATTGAAAGGCAGGGTAAACGATCGCTTGGTATTCACTTTGTTGTGTCGCATCGAATTCAGCGACTTCGATGCGTGATCCAGCACGAGTCAGACTTTGCTTTGTCGACAGCGTCCACAGTGCTTCCTCACCTCCGCCGATGCCAGAAAAGCCCAGTAAAATCGACGCATTAGCGGCCATCAGCATTCTCATGCCTGCCCGCTTTTGTGGCGGTGGCAGCGGAGTCTCTTTGTCGTCCAGAAAGAACTGCTTCCAAGTCTTGGGAGCCTCGAAGCGAATCTGGAAATCATGTCCCGTCTTCTTCCAGTCTTGAATCGTATCGGCCAGTTTGACCAGCGCTTGCTGCACGGAATCTAAGGGCTGATCAAGCCTGGGTACCTTTGGTGTCTCGCGGAGATCAATGTAAACATCAGCCTCAGCAGGATTATCCTCGACGGGGACAACCATGACGTTATGCCGCAGGAAGCGACCTGTTGCGGCGAGTTTTCGATTCCAGGATTTCGCCCGATTCCCTGAAATCGATTGTCCCCGCTCTGCATTCAGAAACGACAACACCAGTTCATGCGGGTTGAATTTTAAGCCGCGAACTCGAAGACGACGAATAGTTGCGGCCAGCCCTTCATCGTTGACATCAATAACCAACGAGATGGTCGACGTCGCTGGATCGGGAACAAGCCGATAATTGAACTCGACCCCGTAGAATCCTTGAAGTTCGAATGCCTGTTGAATCCAATCCTTCATCCATGTGGTATCAACGAGCGAACGAATCTTTGCCCGTGGCCAAACCGGCATTCTTGGGGCCGCCTTCTTCGGCTGCTGTGCCTCAGCGGGCACTCGTCGAGGGTCAATGACCTCGCCATTCGACTGACGAACAAGAATCGCATTGTCGTCATCATCTATAGCGATGACAAACGGTTCAATTGACGTCGGCAAGTCTTCTCGCAAGAACTTCTGAATCTGCCCTTCGTCCACATTCTTGCCACCAAGAACTTTGATTTCGCCTGCACGATATTGCTTGCCTTCAACGACGTCGATCAAAAGATTCTCATCGTCGGGCCGAAGTCTCACCTGGGCGTCCGCGTAACCATGGTTTCGATAACCGGCAATTAACAGGTCTCGAATGGTCGCAATGACATCTTCAGCAGGCGTCACTGGATACGTGATTCGGCGAAACTTGGCGGAAGCGCCGATGGCCCGTCGAATTTCGTCGACCTCGAACGACTCGACTCCTGAAAACTTCCAGTTGTCGAGATCGGTGAGCGGGTGAATTAGCCTTTCTTCGGCTGATTCCAGGCAGGGAATCGACAGACTAAAAGCAAAGATCGAGAATAAGAGGTGGCGCCGCATGTTGCTCGCCCTTGAGCTAATGTTCGATGCTTAAACGGAAGAATTCGTCGACAGCCGAGTAACTTATTTCTTCTTTGCTTGGCTGAAAAGACCGACTTTCGCCTATTCCATATCCAACAGGTCTTCGCAGAAATTCCCAGCCAAAGAACCATCCGGCGGAAGCGGCTCAATTCCCAATTCTGTCAACAAATGCTCGCCGCGTTCGAGCGAACAGAAACGCTCCAATTGGCGGGCGAAGGACTGAAAGTCTTCGGACCTCAGCGCGTCCGCAACCGTCTCGTATCGATTCAGCAAATGCAGCGGATTCGACTCCGTAACCAACTGACGACATTTCTCAGAGACTTCCAGCCAACCCGCCCGACATGCTTCGACCGCGGCCAAAATGAGGAACTTATCGCGACCGATCGCTTGTTGTTTCTCGTGCGATATCACGGCCAGACGCGTAAAGATCAGCATGCCACGTTCATGGTCTGGCATAGAAAGAACCTTCAGCTGAGAATTTATTGATCACTCTTGGATTCTAAAAACTCGACCTTTGTATGAGGCGACGCTAACGCATGCAGTTGCGGGAAATCAAATTTCTCAAGCAGCCCGAAGCAGAACAATTCCGGAGCGTCTCGGACTGTCAGGTTACGCGAAATCACGTCATGTAGGGAATGGTTTTTTCCCTCAAGCACCAAGCGATTGATTGATTTCGAACCCAATGCTGCCGCCACTGATGCAATCAACGATTGACGAAGGCCAACGCCATGAAGAGAAACCGTCGTCTTCGAGTTCTTTGCAACCCAATCACAGACGGCTTTCACTTGGCTTGCTTGAATTCCAACAGGTCGCTCACCCACAGTTGAAATCATCAATGCAAACAAGTAATCACGCGTCGAGATCTTTGAATGAGCGAAATAGAAAGGCGAGACAAGATACACGACGGGACCACCATCCGTGAGCTTCTTAGCAACTGCAACAACTTGAGACGCCGTGACATTCGAATCTTCCAGAATGTGAACTTCCGACTTCCCCGAGCCTTTTGAGGGCTCCAATTGCACAATTGGTAGCGTCCAGGATTCTCCGAGCGAAAGAATCCAACGGCGAACCGTGCCTCCATCAACTTCTTCAGAAGAATGAAGCTCCATCTTCGTGACCTGGTAGTCATGAGCGTGCACAAGTTTCGCCAACGCCGCCCGCCGATCTTCTCGCCAAGTATCGAGCGTTTTCGACTCGGTGGGTATCTCTGCGTTTCTGGGCAGCCCCTTTGCCAAGTCGACCGCCAGCGTGTGAAAGTTTCCGTTGTCTTCGGGCAACTCGATCAATAGTTGCTCGTGCGTCTTCACTTCGTCGTCGCAGGGAATCTCGGTGGGATCGAACTTCTTGCCGTCGAAGAAGTGAACGCCGATCATCAAGTAAAAGGCTTGACGGTTGTCCTTCTCAAAGTTGTGCGTGCCCGGATCGAGATTGATGTGTGAGGCCAGATAATCTTGCTTTCCGTAGAGCTTATAAATCGGCCGCGCGGCTTCGAGTAGCGGTGACAACGCGTGTCCCGAAGCAAAGCAACAATTGTCGCCGATGTTGTAGGTCAACAGGGTAGGGCGAGGGGCTCGCATCGCCGTCAACTGGACGTAGTCGGCCGTGATTCCAAGATCGACTGGAGTTTGCTCGGAATCACCAAGGTCGGAAAAGTTGTGAAGCCGCGTCCGAAAACTCGAATAACCGGCAACCGGGTCCGACAGGGTCACTCGCCCATCCAACGCACTGATGATGATGGTTTGCCAACCGCCTCCGGAAAGACCAGCGACGGCGACTCGGCTAGGATCAGCATTCTTATGGTCCAACAGCAGATCGATGCCGCGTGACATCGAAAGATAAAACGGCGCCAAGCCACTGGTACCACAAAGGTCGAGTTGGTTCATGCGGTAATGCACAAATCCATCCCCCTTGAGTTGTCCCATGCCGAGCCACTCAACGTTTAACGCGAGCATGCCGCGCTTCGCCAAGTTGATACAGCGAATCTGTTTGTAAGGAGCGACCTTTCCTTTACCATCGTGACCGTTCACGTTCAGAATGACGGAAACTTTACGATTACCGAGATTCTCTGGCACGTAAAGAAGGGCAGGGATCCAGAGTCCGGGCACAGCTTCGTACCGCAGCTTCTCGATGTGGTAGCCTTCACCGCCGTCGATCTTTCCTGAGCGGACGATTTTTAGGGGCGCGTCTTTCCACTTGGCCGCCTCGCCACGAAGAACGACCTTTTCCAAGACGTCTTTCCGCATTCGATTCGCGTGCTTTTCCCATTCCTCAACCGATGACACCTCGGGCATTGGCACGACGCGCTGCTCGGTAAACTTCACGACTTCGTTCAGCGAGAGTTCTTTGTCAAGAAACGGCTTAGCAATCTTCTTAGCGATGTCTGAAGGCTTTTCGCCAGCCCAAACCACGCTAGAAATCATGACAACGAGAAGAATTCCGATCAGCGTAGGTCGAGTCATCGTGGCCATCCGTTCTTTATTGGCAAGTGCTGGTGCGGTTACGTCTCCAGTTGGGCCAAAGCTTCGCCCAGATTCTTCATCGCCTCTTCGATGATGTCCAGAGATTTCGCGAATGCGAATCGAACATGTCCCGGACGTTGAAACATTGTTCCTGGAGTAACGACAACGTGCCGTGACTCCAAGATATGCTTGGCCAGGTCGATGTCATCTTTGATCACGCGACCATCGGGTGCCTTGCGCCCAATGTAAGCATCCATGTTGGGGAAAAAGTAAAACGCACCGTTCGGTCGTTTCCAAATCGCGTCGGGTGCGGCTGCTTTGAAGTGTTCCAGCAAATGATCCCTGCGGACTCGCAATTGCTCGCGTATCGCATGACGCATGCTGAAATCAGCGTCAGCTTGTAGGAATTTCGCGTAACCTCTTTGCGTGGGCAAGTTCACGCACGACGAAGCGTTGCCTTCAACGACGCCCAAAGCCGCTAAATGCTCCTTCGGACCGGCGACAAATCCCAAGCGAAGTCCTGTTCCAGAGACTTCTTTCGACATGCCACTGACAACAAAAGTCTGCTCGGGCAACATCGTTGCGATGCTGGCGTAAGGAATATCATCGTAATAAATCGTGCGGTAACATTCGTCAGAGATAACCGCGACCTCTTCATGCCGCGCCAGAACATCAGCCAACTCACGCAGCAACGGCGTTTGGTAAACAGCACCTGTTGGATTGTTTGGCGAGTTCAAGACGACAGCCGCAATGCTGTCATCGGACTTCAACAAGTCGTCGAGCTGATTCGGATCGGGAAGGAAATCCTTGTCCGTCGGCAAGATAACGGGCGGCTGCCCCGTAACCAGCATTGGGATGTTCTCGAAGGATTCGTATCCTGGAGTAAACATCACCAAGCGACGTCGATGAGCTTCCGGATTCAAGACCGTCAACGCAACTTTGAAGATCGCATCCTTGGGTCCTGGGCAAATCACGATTTGCTCGTCGGAGTACTCCAACCCGAACCGTTCTAAGTCCTCGGAAATCGCCGAGATCAATTCGGGATCACCATTTTGCGGTGTGTAGTGAGTGGCGTCGGCATGTAAAGCTTCGGCCATGGCTTCCTTGATCAGATCGGGAACGCGAACTTCCGGGTTCATTTCGCCGATCCCAAGGTCCAAGACCGGCACACCCTTTGCGCGCAGTCCATCAGCGACTGCCTTGACTTCTAGCGTTGGTGAAGGCTTCAGTTGTTGCGCCCATGAGGAAATGGCAACGGGCATAAGTTGGCTCGATTGAGTTTTCTGGTTGTGTCAGTAGTCCATGAAATGACCAAGCGCCAATGATCAATGAATACTCGTCATCGTCCGCTCTTCATTGGTCATTGATGCTTGGTAATTGGAGCTTCACCGAATATGGATGCCTGGACCGTTCGAGGCGATCATTTGAATGCTGTTAAATATTGACGCTGGAGTGCTTGCTCCCGTGACGCCTTCGATCCTTTCGACGCGTGAGATATTCAGGTCAACTCCCGGCGCCTTGGCTTCAACAGCGACAGTCGCCGTATTCCATTCTGGATTGACGATCAACTTGGCATTCGTGTTATCCAACCCGCGTCCGGCGTACGACAGCGTCGCGATCGTATTCACGTTTCGAGGGAACTTCGGGCAAATATCGCGAGCGGGGCCATCGTACAAAACGGTCTCTTCCGTGATCGAGTTCGGATCGATTCCGGCAGCCGCACAGTCCACATTGTGTGGCGGCTTCTTCATGATCACGTTGACCTCGTCCCAGACGTCGCTGTTTTCCAGCAACGCATCGACGCCCACTCCGCCGCCGTGTGGCAAGTAGGCTCGCGTACCATGCTGTTTCGTCGTTTCTTTGATCGCGTCCTCAAGATCCTTGTCCGCGATCGCGGTGACCGAGATCAACATGTAATCGGTCTTCTCAAGGATTTTCGTGGCCCATTGTCGACTGACTTCTGGATGAGCCATCTCGACGACGAGATCGGCATTCTTGGACCCAAAATCCGCCAGATCAGCGAGGACAAGCTCCGAATCCAAGCCTTCGAGAAGTGAAGCATCCATGTCGTTCACGAAGACAACTTCCATGCCGTTGTCGGGGTCGCCGTCGATCTTCTTGTGAACCTCTTTCCCGATCGTCCCATATCCGATCAAGCCAATCCGGGTAGTCTTCCGCGTCATCGATGATTTCCTTGTTCGTCAGCAATCAATTGTGCTGTGGGAGGTCATTCACTGAGGAATCCATCAGAGTAGCAAAGTTCACACGACCGAGAAAGCGTCGCCTTCTCTGCACCAGCGATGGAATCCCGGAAAACCTTGTCGATTTTGCCGATTAGGCTCAGTTTTGCTCGCATGAATTGTCGACACATACAGACGGACTTCTGATTTCATCCGACTCCTGGCGAGAAGGGGTTCGCATGCTGGAACGTCGATTGAATTGGCGCGATCGGTTGCAGATTATCTTTGACTGCGCACTTTGTCTCGGAGTTCTTTTGGCTTGGATGGCTGCTCGTGCCGCTGACGATGCACCGATGCTAACGGACTTTGTTCCTGGTCAGTTTTATGCCGTCAAAACCTCGACGTCAACGACTGTTCCGATATCGTTCGATGCAGACGACCGCTATGGATTGATTCTGAGCAATCTCGCGAACAAACCACAAGATGTGCGTCTGACTTTTGAAGAAGCCTCAACATCAACGCCTGTTCGCAATGCTACTGCCTTTGAATTTCGACCATTGGACAAGTTGCCGCCGCTGACCGAAGCTTCAAAATCATCAGTCGCAGCCCACTCGATTAAAGACGAGACTCGCTCTTTTTTTTGCATGTGACCGACGGTGACCTCGAAGATCCTAGGCAATATACACGCATCACGGCTCGGCTTGTCAGCGAAGGCCAGCGTGTGTGCGTGTTTCTTGACGAAACACAGGACGTCCACCATCTTGCCAACGGTGTGGCCGACGAGATCATTCGCCTGCTCGATCGCGACATTATCCCAAGCTTTGAACAATCAATCGGTACGTTCAAAGACATCGACGGTGATGGAAAACTGACTGTGCTGCTAACGCCTTGGCTAAGTCACTTACAGGGCGGTCGGACCTCGATTGGTGGATGTGCTCGAAGCGCTGACTTTCTCGGAGGGCGATCGCCATTCTCGAATCGTCGTGACATGCTTTACTTGAACTCGAATGTGCGACCTGGGTCGGCGTTACGAGATCTGATTTCTCATGAGTACACGCACGTTGTTAGTTTTAGCGAACGGCTGGCGATGCGACCTATACAATTGATCACATTGGGAGATTGGCTGAACGAGGGCATCGCGCATTTGTCCGAACCGACAAAAACGAATATTGACTACCGCGTTGCCGAGTTCCTTGATCGTCCGCAAGACTTTCCGCTTGCCGTCGAGAATTACTATCACGCTGGGCTCTGGAGAAGCCACGGATGCCGCGGCGCCACTTACTTGTTCTTGCGGTGGTGCGAACTTCAACGCGGTGAAAGTCTCGCGCGACGTCTGATTCGTTCGCCTCGGTCCAGCAAAGCGGCTATTTCGACCGTGATGAATCGTCAGTTCGAGGACCTGTTTCGAGCCTGGAACGTTTCATTGGCCGACGCATCCTTTCATGCCATGCCAACCAAGACTTCTCACGAGTTGTTGCCAGACCGATTCGGGCGACATGGCCTAGCCGGTGTGCACTGGAAACAGCAAACGACAGCAAAGCCATTCGAAACTCAAATCAAACCAACGGCAACCGCCTTCATCGAGCTTGTCCCGCAAGACGTGGCCGGCCAACAGAATCTTCACTTGAAGGCAAGCAAGCCGAATCAACTTCAATTGACGCTGATCCGCATTCCCGCCAGTTGGCCGAAGATCAAAATCGACTGTCATCGGCTGCGATCAAGCGACTCATCGGATGAGTGGATGGAAGTCAGCATTCGCAACAAGGGGCGCAGCCCTCTGACGCTTCAACACGTCAGCTATCAATGCAACAATCAACGATTGCCATCGAAGTTTTTGGGCACCGACGACCTAACGGGTCAAGGCGTCGAAGTATTGCGAGTTAACGCCGAGGCACGCTTGCGTTTTCCACTGCCAGCAAACGCTAAGGAATCAACGTGGAGAATCCACGTTGTCGGCAAGGACTCCAACGGTCGAAGGGCAACCGCTCACACCAAACTGCAATCGGCACGCGAAACGCAACCCATCGTCGTCGCCACCAATCGGTAAGCCTTGCGATCAATCTGTCTTCTCATCCAAAAGACTCTCGAGCTCAGCAATCGCTTCCAGATCTTTGGGACACCCGGCCGCTCGCTTCAATTGAATCAATCGCGGTAACGAAACGCACAAGCATTTTGTTCCAAAAACCTGAATCTCGATACTATCTGGCACAAGTGCGTCGTACGTACCATTCCCTGGAACTTCACCAAGTAAATCCAAGTCGCGAAGGTCCGTGGTTAGTGTAAAATTCAATCCGAGACGAATAGTGGCTTCATCCCAAAAGAAGGGGAGCCCCGGAGGCGCACCTCTAAGACCCGGTGACACATCCTTAAGCGCGTTCACAAGAGTCTGAAAGCGAGCCGAACCGTGAACAAGCGACGCACATCCGCCAATCAGGATGAAGCGGACACCAGGATTTGCGAGCAAGGGCAAGAGACTTTGAAAGTTTGCACTCAACGTCGTGATTCCTGGCGATGACGAATTCCTGCGTCCCGCAGCTCGTCGTGCAATTCCGTCGTCTTCTGAGCATTGAGCAATCGCTCTTCAACAGTCAACTTCAGATTTTCACGCAGTAAACTGCGATCGATGCCGTCCTTGCAGGCATCAATCGCTGCCTGAAAGCCCCCAAGTTCTGGTCAGAAGACACGCTGTCACTTTCAGCCATCAACGTGGCTCCGATCTTGTCCTTATGAAACGGAAATAGCCAAACATCTCGATTGTCATCGAAACGGCAAACGTTTGCAAATTCAGGCGCCAAAAGCCTTCAACTTGTGGCCACACTGGCTTTGACTTTTCGCTTTGTGATCAGTTTCCGCGCGATCATGAACATGATCGTCAACAACACTAGCCACGGTGAAGCTGCTGTCAGAAATAAGAGGCACGCTTGAACGCAATTGACAATGTTGTCAATTGACGATGCGAAAGTTGACGCGATCTGAGTTGTGAAAGTCGGCTCTTGAGGTGGCACGTAGTCTTGCTCTTCTCGCACAGCGATCGAGACGGTGGCGAGACTGGATTGATTGTCTAACAGCCGCAACTGTCCCTGCATTCGCTCGATCTCTTCACGAATTCGAGCTAGTTCGCGCTCGATCTCTAAGAGATCATTGATCTTGCCCGAATGGTTTTTCAACAACTCAACGATGCGTGCTTCCAATTGCTTCTTGTTGGCAATGCGTGCTTCCAGGTCGACGAATTGCGAGGTTACGTCATCGGCCTTCTGATGAAAGTTTTGTGCAACACCGAGGTCCGTCAAATCTTCTAAGAACCTTTCGTATTTCGGAACAGGCACGCGCGCAACCCATGTTGCTTGTCGGCTGACGCCACGATTGCGGCCGATTGATGTTTCGGAGACATAGCCACCCATATCGCTGATGAGTTTGGGAAGATCACGCTCTGTCGCTTCGAAGTCGTTGACGACAAGCGTTAGGTCGGCTCGATATATGATCCGACGCTTGGAAGCATCGGCAGTATTTGCGTTCTTGTCTGTAGGTTCTGGTTTTGAGTTTCCCGCTTTCTCGTTTCCACCAAAGTCAGCAGCGGCGACGCTTACCTCGGGCGGTGAATCATGAGGCAAACTGGTTTCCACCGACATTTGGGCACCACAGCCCGTCAACACGAAGAGACACAAAGTCATTACAACAACGAATGAGCGCATATCTTCACCCCTGATTGAACATCACTTCTCTCGGATCAACAAAGCAAACGGTTACTTATTCAGACGTCATCAACGAGATAATTATTCCCAAATCTTTGAGAATTGATGTAGATCATTTCGCGATCGTTGGAGTCCAGCCTTTAGACGCGTCTAGTCTCCACGTTCACGGCTAAAGCCTGGACTCCAGCGGTTCCGGAGTTCTACTGCAGATAGGCGCGCAAAAAAAGAGCACGACAACGAATTGCCGCACTCTGAAGGTTCTTGTCGCTTCGGGCACTAGCCCATGCTCATTGTCACCGTCTTCAGTTCGGTGTAGTTATCCAATCCGGCGGCTCCCAATTCACGGCCGATACCGCTCATCTTGAATCCACCGAAAGGCGCGCCAGCGTCGAAGACGTCGTAGCAGTTAACCCAAACCGTTCCGGCACGGACGCTGTGTGCGATTTGGTGTGCTTTGCCAATGTCGCGAGTCCACACGGCGGCGGCCAGACCGAAGTACGTGTTGTTGGCTCGCTCGACAACCTCATCGATATCCTTGAACTTCAAAATGTTCATCACAGGACCAAAGATTTCGTCTGTGGCGATGTCCATGTCGTCGGTCACGTCGGAGAAGACAGTCGGCTCGATGTAATAGCCTTTGTCGCCGTAAGTGTTGCCGCCGGTCAAGCACGTCGCACCTTGCGAATTGCCGCGATCGATGAAGCCCATGATCCGATCACGCTGTTCGGCGCTGATTTGAGGACCTTGAGTCGTCCCGTTGTCCAACGGATTGCCGAGTTTGCGTTCTTTCGCTCGAGCAACAACGCGTTCGACGAACTCATCGTGAACCGTTTCTTCAACGAACAAACGACTACCGGCACAGCAGCATTGGCCTTGATTGAAGAACAAGCCAAACTCGGAGCCGGAGATCGCGGCGTCCAAATCAGCATCGGCAAAGACCACATTCGGGCTCTTACCACCCAACTCAAACGTGATTCGTTTTAGAGTTTCCGCAGCCTCGGCCATGATGATTTGGCCGGTTCGATGTTCGCCGGTGAAGGCAATCTTGTCGACATCGGGATGCTTGACCAAAGCCGAACCAGCAGTCGGTCCGTAACCGGGAACGATATTGATGACTCCCGGTGGAATGCCAGCTTCAAGAGCCAACTCGCCCATGCGAAGACACGTCAGCGGTGTTTCCTCGGCCGGTTTCATCACGATCGTGCAACCGGCGGCTAGGGCGGGGCCCCATTTCCAAGCGACCATCAACAACGGGAAGTTCCACGGAATGATTTGTCCAACAACACCAGTGGGCTCGCGCCGCGTGTAGGTGAAAAAGTCGCCGCGGACTGGGATCGTATCACCGTGAATTTTGTCAGCCCAGCCAGCGTAGTAACGAAGGCAATCGATGGTTAATGGCAAATCCGCTGCCCGGCTGTCGCTGATCGGTTTACCGTTGTCGAGTGTTTCGAGGGCCGCAAGCTCCTCCAAATCCGCCTCGATCAAGTCGGCCAAACGGTTCATGCAAGCACTACGGTCACGGGCGTCCATGCGTGACCACTCGCCATCTTCAAAGGCTCGCCGAGCCGCTTTGACCGCCAAGTCGATGTCGGCCGCATCGCCTTCAGCCACGTTGGCGAGGACTTCTTCTGTAGCCGGGTTGAGCGTTTCGAATGTCTTGCCGCTGACGGAATCTCGCCATTCGTCACCGATCAACATTTGGGTTTGGCGGACTTCGGGAGCGGCGGCTACCGATTCGGTCGCTGCGGCCATGACGGACTCCTTAGATAAATGCGGGGATGAGAGGGTGTGTTGAGACAAAAAAACAAACAGTGAAATCCCAATGATCCACAAGCGGGCTTGAGTCGCTGGTTGTTTGTTGCTTATCTCAGTAAGGTAGCGTTGTCACGACTGTTGGTCGAGTGGGGAGCTTGAAAAAGCGGGCAAAAATACCGCTGAAAATATCTATGCAAACAGCAACTTTGAGGTCGAGCAGTGAGAATTGTCCAAATTGAAATTCCCAGGCAAGGACGGCGTGTTGGCGTTGTTGAAGATGACAGTGTCTTGGATTTGACTTCTGTTCGATCCGATTTAACGCGAGTTCATCAGTGCTTCAGTGAAGCTCGAGCGGCTGGAAGTTCATTGAACGATTTGCTAGCGGGAATCGCGAAACAATCGGGAGTTGCAACGCTCAGCTACGAGGAACTTTGGGCGGCGGCTCCAGGTGGTGATGCGCCATGGCTTTGTGCTCCGGTTGATCATGAAGACGTTCATCACGTTTTCGTTACGGGGACGGGATTGACTCACACGGGCAGCATGCAGTCACGCGATCAAATGCATGCCGAAGAAGATGCCGACAAACCGAAACCCGATTCGGCCAAGACCGACTCGGCCAAAATGTTCGAAATGGGCCTCGAAGGCGGCAAGCCGGCAGACGGCCAGCGTGGTGTGGCTCCCGAGTGGTTCTATAAGGGCACGGGAGTCAACTTGCGCGGACATCGCGAGAGCCTCGATGTGCCATCGTTCGCGTTGGATGGTGGCGAGGAACCCGAGATCGCAGGTATTTACATCATCGGCGAAGACGGTCAGCCGTATCGCCTTGGCTTCGCACTTGGCAACGAATGGTCCGATCACCCGACCGAGAAGATCAACTACTTGTACCTGGCTCCCTCGAAACTACGAACGTGTTCGATCGGCCCAGAATTGAACACGGACATCGAGTTCGACGAAATCCGCCTTCAATGCACGGTGATGCGTGATGGGCAGCCGGTTTATCAAAGCGGCGAGCTGCTCAGCGGCGAGACTTTCATGTCACACACACTGGCAAATCGTGAAGATCACCACTTCAAATACCCTCTACACCGACAGCCAGGCGATATCCACATTCATTACTTCGGCACGAGTAAGTTGAGTTACGGAACACGTGATTGGAAGTACCAAACTGGCGATGAGATCCAAGTCTCGTCCGACCAGTTCGGACAACCGCTGATCAACACGGTTGCCGTCGAGGAGCCCAGTGCGGTTCCGGTAAGAGTGGCTCTCGCCTAGCCAGACGATGATAAGACAGAAGACGCACACCTTGAGGAACTAAGTATGCTTGGCGATGTGTTTAGCACATTAGATTTGATCATCTTTTTCGTCGCGTTGATCGGCGTGATGGCGGTCGGATTCTTTGTTGGGAAGCGTGAAGAGTCGTCGGAAGATTACTTCTTGGCCGGAAGACAGATTCCCTGGTTCGGCGTCGCCGGTTCCATCTTCGGTAGCAACGTGAGTGCCAATCACATGGTTGGCATGATGGGCATTGGCTTCAGCATCGGTTTCGCTCAGAGTCACTTTGAACTTGGAGCCATCTTAGGCCTGATGGTGCTTTGCTATGGATTCTTGCCCGTCTATCGAAAACTTCAGGTTTATACGTTGTCCGAGTACTTGGGTCGACGATACGACGAACGCAGTCGGATCGCTTATGCCATCATCATGGTCATTATCATGGCCGTTGTGCAGATGGTTCCAGGACTCTACATCGGGGCGCGTTCGATTTGCGTATTGATGGGCGGAAACGCGCTGGAGCAAGTCGAGGCTTCCGCAGAGCCTGCTGCTGACGGCGCCGAAGCAGGTGAAGAGAAAGTCGTCGACGACGAGCCGCCACAGTCAAAGCGAATGAACGTCAACTTCAGCTATTACGTGACGTTCGTGATCGCCTTGGCTTTGATCTCGGCAGGTTACACGATCTTGGGCGGATTGAAGGCGGTGGTTTGGACTGACGTCATCCAATCGGTACTCCTACTGATAGCCGGCATTGCCGTGGCTATTCTGACGTTTAACGAAGTCGGTGGCTGGTCAGGAATGCTGGCACTAGACGCGGCCCAACCTGTTGAAGATCAGAAGATGCATTTGTACTTGCCCATGGATCACTCGCAGTTGCCATGGACTGGTGTGTTCACGGGCCTGATGATGATGCACTGTTTTTATTGGGGCACGAACCAGTTCATCGTTCAACGTGCATTGGGAGCTCGAAGTGATAGCGAGGCTCGATTAGGAATTATCACGGCTGGATTCTTGAAGTTGTTGATTCCGTTCTTCGCGATTGGTGCCGGTATCGCTTCGGTTTATGTGTTTAAGCAAAGACTACCGGACCAAACCATCGATCCGGACGCCGCGTTTTCTGAGTTGGTGAAACTGGTCATTCCATTAAAGACCGGCATCATTGGCTTAATCGCGGCGGGTTTAATTGGTGCGATCCTGTCATCGATCGACTCGATGATGAACTCGGCAGCAACGATCGTGACGATGGATGTCTACAAACGTCACATCAATCCGAACGCAACCGACAAACAAATGATCTTTGTTGGCCGGCTCTCGATCGTCGCGTTCATGTTGTTAGCAGCGTGGATGGCGATTTTTGTTCTCGATCCAAACTCGACCGAGAATTTCTTCCTGCAGATTGCGAATTATCAGAACTACCTGACACCTGGCTTGCTTGTCGCATTCGCCATGGGCATGTTTTGGAAGCGTGGAACAGCGACTGGTGCTTTCGTAACGATCAATGCGGGCATCCTATTCTCGTACATTGCCGTCAGGTTCTATAACGGTTACCTCATTTCAGAGGTCGATGGTGAGCGTTTCACGAATCCGCGCATTGCCGAATACATCGACATTGCCGCCTACCTTGGCACAAAGCTCAACTTTTTCCATCGAGTCGTATTTGTTATTGGTCTCTGTGCTGTTGTTCATGTTTTCGTCAGCTTGATGACGCGTCCGGACGAAGAGAAAAGCCGATTGGTTTGGACAGACCTTGGCGGGCACGCCCCCGGAGCATTCCGAGCGTTGATGATCAAGATCGCCGTGTCGATCGGGGTCTTTGCAGTTCTCGGCCTCTTGATGACTGGCAAAATGTTGTCGCCCGCAATCTGTGCATTTCTGGGCCTGATTTGGACGTTTGCTATGTTCTGTCACGGAGCATGGACACGATTGCAACAAAATGATCCAGAAGCACCAATTACCGGATTGATGAAAGAAGATCGATTCTGGGCTGGCATTCTCTGTGGTTTAGCGGTCTTCATGCACTACTATTTCTATTGAGATCACAAGCAAGTTGCGATGCCATGTGTCGGTTAACTCGTAGCGGCAGGCGAGGACTACGCCGAATGATCCTCGCCTGCGGCTACGGGTTAGACGACTTGAGCTTTGCGTATTCGATCAACTACTAGTCGACAATTACTCGGAAACGTCGGGATAGCGTACTTACAGATGAGCAACGGATTTCTTGGTTACGATACTTCACTAATGCTCGACGTTGTCGTGGTGGCGCTGATTGCAGTTGTCCCAGCGATTCTGTTTAGCCTGTTTCAAGTTAAGGTGAAGCAGAACTACGTCCTGCATCGCAACATCCAACTGGGGTTAGCCGTCGTTTTGCTAATCGCGGTGGGAGCGTTCGAAGTCGATATGCAAATCGTCCACGGCGGATGGGAAAACGTCGTCAACAAGACTCCCGAAACACCGCGGCGATCTGCTGAGGAAATGTCATCCATCCAAAACGTCTTGTGGATTCATCTCGTCTTCGCCGTCACGACACCTGTGCTATGGGGCGTCACGATTGCTTTGGCATTGAAGCGGATGCCAAAACCACCAGGATCCTGCGAGCACAGTGGCTTACACAAGAAGCTCGGCTGGCTGTCGGTGGTGGATATCACGCTAACGTCGGTGACGGGGCTGTGGTTTTATTACGTGGCGTTTATCTCGTAGCCGCTTCGCTGCTCACGGCTGCGTAACTTGTTGGCGGCTTCGTTTCCGACGAACGCTTCATTCTCCGGATCCCATTTCAGGGTTTCGCCAACACTCATCGCAATGTTGCCTAGATGGCAAGTCGTGACGCTTCGGTGTTGGCTTTCGATATCGGACACGGGCAGCTTGCGTGCATGGACACAGTCGAAGAAGTTTCCCATGTGATTGATAATGGCATCTAACTTGCCTGCACGTTTGGGACGGCTGAGGTTGTCGTTGTCGTATACGTTAAACTTCTCCCGCGGCAATGGATTCTTGGCGAGGTCTTCGACGGGCTTACCCGAAACAACACCGCGATTGACGAAGATGCGTCCCTTGTCGCCGGTCAAGAGAATACCGTTGCGACCATTGTCCTTCACATTCATCGTGACACCGTTGGCGTATACGTATTGCGCCTCGAAGTCCAAAGCAACGTCAAATCCATCGGGAGTCGTCGGGTACTTTGCCGTCGCTCGAATCTCGACGGGATACGAGTTGATGGCCCACTGAGCAATGTCCAAGTGGTGAGCCCCCCAATCGGTCATTTGTCCGCCGGAATAAGCGTACCACCAGCGAAACGTGTAGTGAGATCGCTCTGGGATATACGGCAGCTCTGGAGTCTGACCTTGCCACATCTCCCAGTTGAAGTGCTTGGGAACAGGGCGAGTTTCAAATGGTCCGCCGACTTTGTTCTTACCGAGGATAACATCGACTTGCTTGAGTTTGCCAATTCTTCCCTGCCGGACCAGCTCGACAGCCGTGCGGAATCGATGATCGCTGCGCTGCCAAGAGCCAACTTGAACAACGCGGCCAGTCTCTTTCACGACCTCACGAAGCTTCTTGCCTTCGTCGATGGTTAGCGTCAGTGGCTTCTCGCAATAGACGTCTTTCCCCGCGCGACAAGCATCGATCACCATCTTCGTATGCCAATGATCAGGGGTTCCAATCGTGATCACATCGACATCTTTGCGAGCCAGCAGATCGCGGTAGTCTTCAAAAATACGCGGTGTACTTCCGAAGCTCGCACGAGCTTGCTCGCGCACGTGCTGATCGACATCACAAATCGCCACGATATCGCCGTAAAGCTGAGCCTTGTGCGCAATCACTGATCCTTGGTACCGCATTCCGATCGAACCAATCCCAAGTCGCTCGACCTTCGCCGTCGACTTCTCATCGGCAGCAGCCGAGTTGGCAAACGCTCCGGCAGATAAGATTCCACCGACTAAGGCTGCGCTACTGTTCGAGATGAAACGACGTCTATTCAAAGATTGAGACTGCATGTGAAACTCCATGGAGGCATGATGGTGTCGCCATCATAAACAAGGATGATCCGATTCAACAATGAATGCCAACAATCAGCGCCACATGGGCGGCGCAATGAAAAAGCCCGGCTTCTCGAAGAAGCCGGGCTTTTGGATCAAACTGTGTTAGCAAATCACACGACACCGACGGCCTCGAGTTCCTCTTCACCGATTTCGTCGGGATCGGGGAACATCGCATCAACAAAGCCGCGCAAGTGCCCGGCACGAGTCGAGTGTTGCAACTTCTTGAGTGCCTTCGACTCGATCTGTCGAATTCGTTCACGGGTGACCTTAAAGATGCGGCCGGTTTCCTCAAGCGTGTAACTGTAGCCATCGCCCAAGCCATATCGCAAACGAATGATTTCGCGTTCACGGTAAGTCAGGCTCTTCAGGACATGGTTGATCTTGTCCTTCAGCATTTCATGCATGGCAGAATCAGCGGGCGTCGACTGTCCGTTGTCCTCGAGGAAGTCGCCAAAGCTGCTATCTTCACTCTCGCCGACTGGAGTGTCCAAGCTGATTGGATGTTTCCAGGTCTTCATGATCCGCTCGGTTTCCTCAACACCCAAGCCGACTGCTTTGGCCAACTCTTCCATGCTGGGGTCTCGACCGGTTTCTTGGCGAATTTGCTCGCTCTTCGCTTTCAGTGTCGAGATGCTTTGGAACATGTGCACTGGGATACGAATCGTTCGAGCATGATCGGCAACAGCACGCGTGATCGCTTGTCGAATCCACCACGTAGCGTATGTCGAGAACTTGTAGCCTCGACGATACTCGTACTTCTCGACGCCGCGCATTAGACCTGCGTTGCCTTCTTGGATCAGGTCCAAAAAGCTCAAGCCACGGTTGCGGTATTTCTTGGCGATCGAAACAACAAGCCTTAGGTTTCCGCCCGAGAGCTTTTGCTTTGCATCAGTCCAAGCATCGAATCGACGACGAATGCCTTTCGCGCGAGCACGAAATTCCTCGGGCGTTTCCAAGGTCATTTCGCACAGATCTTCCAACTCGCGCCGCAGCAAATCGACTTCGTCAGCGACATTGCGACGGCCCTTCAACGAGGCTAGGTGTCGCATGATTGAAGCGACGCGCTCTTCCGTTTGCAGCAGACGCTTCATGATCGGCTGAAGTCGCTGCGTTCTGAGGCTGAGCTCTTCGCAAAGCGTTGCCATCTTGCGACGCCGTAGAAGCATTCGCTTTTTGACTTCTGCTAGCTCAGCTTTCGGCAGTTTCGGTGTCTTACGGATTTCCCAGTCCGCGCGGTTCTGCTCCATTAACACGCGCAGCGTTGGCAAGTTGTGGGGCATCCGACCCTCGATTTGCTCCTTGCGAACGTTTTCCGTTTCGGAGGTTCGCAAAGTTCGCTCGAAGGGCAGTTCTTTGTTGTAGACCTTTTCGAGCGTTTCGACGGTCAGGTTCAAAGCAAAGTCGGACTCCAGGATGGTGCGACGAAATCGCTTGCGGCAGATTTCGATTTGCTTGGCCAAGAAAATTTCCTTAGCCCGAGTCAACAAGGGAATATTTCCCATTTGACTCAGGTACATACGAATGGGATCGCGCGACGATAGCGTGGATTCCGGCACGAGAAAGGATTTCTCAACCTCGTTGGTCTCCTCCTTCTGGTCGCGTTTGAGCTCCTCTTCGAACTCCTTCTGCTCGACAACTGGATCATTGACTAAATCAAGTCCAGTTTCCTCCAGCAACAACACCAACTGGTCAACCATTGCCGGATCGCCTCCTTCATCCGGCAAGTAGTCATCTACCTGTTGAAAGGTGAGATACCCATTCTGCTGTGCCTTCTCGATTATCGACGATAATCCTGCGTCCAATCGATGCACTGGTCCGACTCCCTAACTTCCTATGAAAAGTGATGTATTCGCACGTCCGTGCACGAGATTGCGGCGTTTGAATGTCGTAACGCAACACTGTCCTTCGTCAGACATGTCAGCCGTGGTATGTCAAAGCCGTTCAGCCTCGTTAATACCGATTTCTTATTGTTAACTTCTACCTATTACGTAAACGGGTTCCCTCAAGGTTTCAAGTCACTCCGAAGATTTCTCTGTCAACACATTGAAAATCTTTTGTGGATGTGGTTTCGAAATCAGAGGCTCTTTGGGATTAGTGGATCATAGTCTGCCCATGCTGATGTTAATCCGGGCAAAGTCGGTCCTCTTGTCGAAACAGGGTTCGTCTCGGATCGACAAACGCGCACGGATAAACACAAATGCAGTCTGAGGTAGGTCCCATCAACCCCGGTTGAAAGATTGACGCGGCTCCAGCCGCTCTGGTTCGAATGAATATGTTTCTGAGCGAAATGTTCAGAAATTTCAGTCGGGGACGGTGCCAGGAGAAATCTGGCAAGCGGGCTCTCCTAATAGACTCCGTTCCATCCCATGAGAACCAAAACGAATCGTAACTCCTCATTTCACGACCGCTCGATGCTACCAAATTTCCCAATCCCGTCCACGAAGATTCATCAACTTCCTGAATTTTTGAAGAATTTTCGAAAAACCCTCGCAACGGGTCAGGGAGAAGAATTATTCGGGCGAACAGCTGCGTGGGCAAGTGCCGCAGCAAAGTTCGTTATTACTTAGAAGACCGCCCGAAAAGTTTACCTAACAAGTGGGAACCTCCCAGCGACAATGATTTCCTCTGACTCAAATCCGGGCTTTACGACCCCGAGTACAAACGGCGTGTAGAGTTGATTTGAGGAGACGGTACGCCACTTCACCCGTCTCCACAGAATCCCACGTCTGAACGTTCGAGCGGTCGAATGGTCGAACGTTCACACCTTCGACCATTCAA
>PBMZ01000022.1 GCA_002722955.1 Planctomycetaceae bacterium
ACCCAATTCATGCACCAGTTCGTACTTGCCAAATTGAGTCGGCAAGGACTGAAGCGGCAAGCTCTGAGAAGAAATATCAAAGCTTTCAGGATGCACGGCAAACGGGTCGGTCAAAGTCGACGCCGCGTCACTAGCGACCGCCAAATGATCCAGATCGTCGATCGTTCCAACCAGGTCCGCTAACTGCGGGTGCTGCTCGATCAACCCCCTCCGTTGTTCGTCACGATCGTGACCGCTCGCGTTGAGATACTGATCCAGCAATTCGCACAACACTTGATCGTCATCACTCAACTCGTCGGCTACCGCGTCATTTGACTGAGCGTTGTGACGCTGCGGCTCAGTCATCAGGTTGTTCCTTCAAGATTTGCTCAAGCCGCTTGAGTGCTCGCATCCAAAGCATCTGAACGGCCGGTCGCGTGCGATCCATGCGTCGCGCCACCTCATCAAACGGAAGCTTTTGGACGTTTCGCAGCATCACCACTTCTTGGTGATCTTCGGAAAGCTGCGCGATCGCATCGGCCAGCAGAATCTCGCGTTCGTGCTGCATGACGATTTGACTGGGACTTTCGATGTCGGCGCTGGGCTCGAAAAAGAAATCTTGTGAGTTGTCGCCCATCGGCATTTGCAGCGGCACCTCTTTGGTGGCTCGCCGTTTTTCCGCACCCTTGTAGCGTCGAACAAAGTCCGTCGTGTTGTTGGTCAAGATACGCCGCAGCCAAGCCAACCACTCATCTTCGGTGTTTCCTCGAAACCCATCCAGGCCTCGGTGAGCTTCCAACAGAGTCTGCTGCACCAAGTCCGATGCGTCGACCTTCGCCTGCAACCAGCTCTCAACTTGCGTGCGAGCGACAAAGTTGACGTAGTTGCGACATTTGTCAAACAACTCGTCGCGCGCGGCGTCATCACCATCTCGGGCTTTATTCAGCAAATCAACAAGAACTGATTTTTCGTCCACAGCGATTCTCCTGTCCCAGTATCGAACAGTTCTTCGCAGAGGCTATGAAAGAGTCCCGCGATTGAAAAGCCCGGTTTTCGAGGAACCGGTTGTAATAGAAGCCCGGCTTTTCGAAAAAGCCGGGCTTCTATCGTACGTGCATATCGATGCGATCGATCACGCCGTGCCGCTACAGTGTCTAGTCAGACGACATCAAATTCCGATTCGTCTTGGCCACCGTCGTCCCCTAGAGCGATACGCAGTTCGTTCAATTCTTGTTTCAGATGCGCACCGAAGAAATGCAAGTCGGCGCTGTGCATAATCAAGTTGCCGCCGGCTGTCTTGGCCCAGTCGATTTCCTGTTCCGCGTTGGTCCAAAAGTGAATGCCTGCACCAACGTTGTGCTCGCGAGCCTTCTTAAATATCTCTCGAACGGCTTCGTCGAATTTCGGATGTTCGTACTGCTCTGGAACGCCCAAGCTACAACTGAGATCGTGAGGGCCAATTAAGACGCTATCGACACTTCCGACCGAAAGGATCTCGTCCAGGTTCTCAATTGCTGGCACACTCTCGATATTGGTGATGAAAACCGTATCCGCATTCCGTCGTTCCAGATAGTCCCGCAGCTCAGGCTCAAGCGTATCAGGATCTTCGACGGCTTTGGCCACGCGATCACCTTTTAACGGACGGTATCTCGCTGCTGCTGTTAGTGCTTTCACTTGGTCAGCGGTTTCGATATACGGCGCGATAAACCCGTGAGCGCCACCGTCCAAGACCTTGGCCGCTTCGTAAGGACAAGGGCTCGGTATCCGCACCACTGGGGTCACGCCAACGGCTGCGTAACTCCGGCATTGCCAAGCCAACGACTCACGGCCAACAGGCGTGTGCTCGGAATCGATAAAGACAAAATCAGCTCCCGCCGAAGCCAGTGCCTTTGGCCACAGTGGCGACGACGCCACCACGGCTGTCGAATAAATACGTTTACCGCTACGCAACGCTTCTCGGATATCACGCCCTTGCATCAAATCAACTCTTCATAAATGGGACAATCGAATGAAAGTGAGACAAGACTGCACTCTATGCAACCGACCATTGACGATCAAGCGGCAAGGAGGGAGGGCTGAGGTCGCATGAGGCCTAAAACAGCGTTTCGCCTTCTACCTCTGCGTCATCATCTTCGGGCGGCTTCTTTCGACTTCGCTTGCGTTTCGGTTTTGGCTCTTCAGCCGTTGCGGTCGCATCGAAAGACTCGGAAATCGGACTTCCATCAGCTCGTGTTCCCGTCAAAATCTCAATGCGCTGCTCGGCCGATTCCAATAGCGCATGACAAGACCTCAGCAATTGAATCCCTTGTTCAAATTGTTGCATCGACTCTTCAAGCCCGATGTTACCGTGCTCCAAGTCGCCAACGATTTTCTGAAGCTGTGCCAAGGCTGCTTCGAAGCTGGGTGCGTCGGCGGCAGATTCTTGATCCTGTTGAGCCATCTCTATTCCCTCGTCGGCGTCTGAAGTTGAGTCTCTTCCACGACGCTGACAATCTTTCCGTCACCGACTTGGCTAACGATTCTGTCGCCCTTGTTCAGTTTTCCGACCGACTGAATCACGTTGCCTGAGTCGTTTTGTGTGATCGAGTAGCCTCGGGCCAACACGTTTAGCGGGCTTAATGCGTCCAAGGCAACGCTTACGGATGCTAACCGTTCTCGGTTCAGTACGAAACGGTTGCGCACAGCTCTCTGCATTTGCGCATCCAAGTCATCCAATTGCCGCACTCGATCACTGACCATCTGATGCGGCCGAGCAAACGCAGCTCGCGATTCCAAGGATTCCAGTCTTACGCGAGCGGTCGCGACTTGTCTTCGCAACGCTGTCCTCATCCGTTCGGCGGCGACCGTCAAATCAGTATGAATCTCGGACGCCAACGGAACGACCAACTCAGCCGCTTCCGATGGAGTCAACGCCCTGCGGTCGGCGACGAGGTCCGAGATGCTGACGTCGATCTCGTGCCCAACCGCGCTGACAACTGGAATCGGACAAGCATGAATTGCTCGCGCGACTACTTCTTCGTTGAAAGGCCACAAGTCTTCCAAACTGCCGCCGCCTCGGCCAGTGATGACAACATCAATGTCTTGCCGAGTCGAAACCCACCGAAACGCGTCGGCAATTTCGCGAGCGGCCCATTCGCCTTGGACGGCAACAGGAATGATCAGCACTTCGAGACCCGGCCAGCGGCGCGTGATGACTTGCAACATATCCCTTACGGCGGCGCCAGCGGGGCTGGTGATCAATGCCAGCCGCTTTGGAAATCGAGGCAACGGCTTCTTGTGCTCAGGATCAAACAGTCCCTCGGCAGCAAGCTTCTCTTGAAGCTGACGGAAAGCCAACTCCAACGGCCCAAGGCCTTGTGGGATCAGTTGATTCACGATCAATTGATAAGACCCACGCGCGTGGTAGACCTCGATCGGCCCCGCGGCAACGACTTCCATGCCGTCCTTGATTTCGAACTTCAGCCGAGCCGCCGCGCTGCGCCAAATCACCGCGGGAAGCTGCGACGATTCGTCTTTGAGCGTCAAGTAATAGTGACCCGAACTTGCCCGGCGGCAATTCGAGATCTCGCCAAGCACAGCAACGTACGGCAAGCTGGCCTCGACCAGTTCCTTGATCTCCCAAGTGATTTCCGAGACCGATTTGACGGGAACTTCTGCCATCGATTATCCCATCGCTACGTTATTGAGGTATTGGATGGCGTTTGCCATTTCGAGTGGTTTGTTGTCTCCCTGATTCCGTTCGACCGTCAGCCATCCACGGTAGTCGGCTTCTTCCAACAGCGCGATGCATTCTTCCCAATTGACATCGCCGCGGCCGACCGCGACCTCGAAACCGCTGCCATCGATGTCTTTCAGGCCGTCGCGCACGGTGAAGTGTAAGATCCACTTATACAATTCCCGAAAGGCTGCAGCTGCATCGATCGAACTCATCACGAAACTGGCCGGATCGAAATTGATGCCGAGCGGCCCAGAGTCAACTTTCGTCAACAGACGTGATAGCGATTCTGGCGAGTCGTTCGTCGGCGTGATCGCCAACGTAGTACCGACTCGGTTCGAATGACGGGCAAGGTCATCCAAAACTTGGCAAAGTGTTGAGTACTCGATCGACTCTTCGTCGGGGATTCGCCCCAAGCGAATCGTCAACACGGTTGCTTTCATTTGAAACGCGAATTCCATCGCGGCGCAAGTTGCTGCTGTGCGAGCGTCAAGTTGATCCAGATCATAAAACGCGCGGCGAGTTGCGAAGTGCAAGCTGGAAATCTTTAAGTCGCGTTCATCCAATTCATGCAAGAACTGCCGGCGACCAGTTTCTGTCAGCGACGACGGTTTCAACTCGTTCCGCGCGTCGAGTTGGATTCCGCTGGCTCCGGTGATCATCGCCGTATCAATGGATTGCTTGATCGGCTGACCAAAACAGCGAGTCGCGACGGCAATGGGATGCTTGAGCATTTTCGATTCGTCTGGTTTATCTACTCAAATTGTAATTCTTGCAATCCAAGGCGTCGGTCACGCTGATATCCCAGGTGGATCACCAATGACGGCTTCCGCCGCAAGTGATTCACTTACTGAGTGTTATGGCCTGACGCTTCTGATCATCACCGTTTTTCTAACGGGATGGATGCTACCGGATCATGATTTGCTCAGACTTCTAAGACCTCTCGCCCCAAACATTGCATTGGTGTCACTGCGAGGAACAGGAAGCATGGAAGCTATTCGCAATTCGACAGTATTTCGGCGGGCCAGTCACCTCGTTGCGGGACTCGCCGTTGTGGTTTTGATTGGTGGTGCCCGGCAACGTCAACAGACGACGGAACCATTTAAGACCCCCAACTTCAGCGTTTACGCACCCAACACAGCGATGGCTCGCGAAGTAGCGATCGCCGCCGAAAACTATCGCGACAGGTTAGCCAAGGAGTGGCTAGGTCACAAGCTACCTCGCTGGTCAGCGCGATGTGTTGTCAAAGTCCGAGTCGGCCAAATGGGAGCCGGCGGTTACACGACTTTCAAGTTTGCTCGCGGGATGACGGGCAAGATGGAAGTTTACGGCTGGGACATGACCGTTCAAGGCCCACTTGACCGCATCCTGGATTCCGTCTTACCGCACGAAGTGAGTCATACGATCCTGGCCTGTCACTTTCGGGCGCCTTTGCCCAGGTGGGCGGATGAGGGAGCGGCGACGCTGGCCGAGGACTTGTCTGAGAAACGGCGGCAACGAAAACTTGTCGCCGATGTTTTGAAGAGTGGACGTCGCATACCGTTTCGAAAACTGCTGCCGTTAACAGAATATCCGGCAAGTGCTGACGACGTCATGGTCTTGTATTCCGAGGGCTTTTCGCTGGCCGATTTCCTTGTTCAACGCGGCGGCAAGGCCCGGTATCTCAACTTCTTGAAGGATGCAATGAGCAACGGTTGGGATGCCGGCATCCGGCGGCATTACGGCTATCGCACCGTCGAGTCACTCGAGCAACGCTGGTCTTCCTGGGTGACCGCCGGCAGTCCATCACTCAAGCTACCGAAGGGACAAATGATTGCGGCCGCCGATTCGAATAAGGCAACAGACAACTCGGTCGTCCGATCCCAAACTCCGGAGCGGAAAACAAAGCCGCAGCCAACGGTAGCAGGCAAGTCAACAAAGCCGCGTTCTTGGTCGACACCAACGATCGCTCAACTGAAGGGTTTCGGTCACAGCCACCCTGCTACCGGCAGCACACTTCGAGCACCGCCACCACCTCGAAGCCACCCTGTTGCCAAAATCAACGAGGGGTGGGAAGTCGTTGCTGACACTGGACTCGTTCGCGATCCGTTCAACACTCGCAGAGTGACACGATCTAAGTAGAGCGATACAATCCCGAGCATGCCTGATTCGAATCGCATCACTCAAGTCTCAAACTCGTCGAAAACGGGGATCCTCAAGCGGCGGAAGAGCTGATTCCGCTAGTCTACACAGAGCTGCGGCGACTCGCGGCAGCTCGATTGGCGAACGAGAATCAAGGGCACTCTCTGCAAGCGACAGCCTTAGTTCATGAAGCACACCTGCGGTTAGTCGACGTCGATCAGCAACAAGACTGGAATTCGCGCGGTCACTTCTTTGGCGCGGCCGCCGAAGCAATGCGGCGAATTTTGGTCGAGCGTGCTCGTCGAAAGGCTCGACTCAAACACGGCGGCGATCATCAACGGGTCGACTTCGACACCGCCAATGCTGTTGACGAAGCGTCGTCCGAGGAACTGCTGGCACTTGATGAAGCAATGCCGAAACTCGCCGCCGAATCTCCCGAGAAAGCACGACTTGTAGAACTTCGGCTCTTCGTCGGCATGACCAACGAGGATGCGGCTCGGCTTTTGGATATCTCGCCAGCAACTGCCAAACGCCATTGCGATACGCGAGAGCATGGCTTCATCGCGAAATCTATGGCGACAACTCGGCCTAGTCTTCTACCTGCAATGCCGCGGCAAAATTGCGAATGCGTTCCGCAGCTGGACCAGGAGATTTCGGCGAAAGATTCTCTGTCATCGGCGTCGTTTTGATCACGACGAAAACCGGCCCGTCTTCGGAAAGACACTCTTTCACGCCAACCTGCCAATCGTCGACCGAGGCGAATTCATGAACGACTTGAAAACCACAAGACCGCGCCAATGACGCATAGCAGATGGACTGCTCATCCCGACGGAAGTCGCTCGCCGCCAAAGTTTGCTGGATGCCGGTGACCTCATAGACGCCATTATCAAAGAGCAACACAGTCAAGTTCTTCGGCGCGTGAGCAGTGATCGTCACCAACGACCCAAGGTTCATCAGCAGCGAACCGTCACCTTGGCAGACAACAACGCGGCGCGACGGCTGCGAAAGGGCGACGCCTAAGCCCAGCGCTGTGGCCTGCCCCATACTCGAGGGCACATAGATCAAATCGAGCGGGTGATCACTGATCTTGGACCATTCGCGAGCCGTTCCCATGACAGAGATCACGACTTCGTCTTCTCGGGCTGCTTTGAGTACCTCGAGACAATCGGTCAGCAACATGCGTGATTCATCAGACATGCGTTACGCCTTCCCTTCCGCGATCAAAGCGATCCCAGGTTGGTTGGTCTGACGGCATTGCTCGTAGTGCTCGGCCATCATTGACAGTTTGTCTGGCGTGTCGATGAAGCGGTAATCTAACTTCCAGGCGTCCAAGATTGGTTCCGTGAAAGTCAGACAAGTGTCGCCCGGCAACGACGCTTGGCTTAAGTAGCTGCGATAGCCGATCACTCCAAACAACGGAAGCTTGTAATCGTGGATGACGTTGCGTAAAGCGTCGCCCGATTCGAACAGCCCCGTGCATTGAATCATTACCACTGGCTTAGCGCCACCCAAATGAAGACCAGCGGCGATCGCCCATGCCTCGCCTTCACGGCAAACACGCACGACCTCAAGACCGTCGGCCGCCATCATGCTTTCTTCCCACATGCCCAACGTGCTGTCGGGAAGAAACACGACGTGCGTGATTCCCATGCGTTGAAACTCGGCTACGATTTGATCTCCGGTGAACATGGTTTGATCATAGCGGCGAGCTACACGCTGCACCACCAACACCGTAGCGGAAGTCGCCAAGACTTTCGGTGGTTGATGCCCGAGACTCTTGACGAGTTCCGCTACCTCAAGAGTTCGGCTGCCACGACACCAAAGAATAAAACAGCCCCGTTAGTTCCACGAATGGGGTCGTTTCGCTAACGGGGCTGCTCGAGCTGGCTGCGGGAATATTCTGTTTGTCGGCCGGCTACTTGTTCACAACGATTGAGAACGAGAAGCCTCGACCGAAGTCCACGTTGTAGTGTCGGTGACCGACGGGGCGTCGTGGAATGACGGGACGGTGCACCGGCAACTTGTCCGGATGAAGCGGCGGCACAAATCCGACGGGGCGTCGTCGAGCATCATCGATCAGGTCTTCCACTTGATCTTCCAAGTCGTCCGCGTCTTCTTCGGCACAGTCGATCAGCTTGCAAAGCCGCTTCAGATGGAAGTCAGATATGTGTTGGCGAGAATGGATTTCGAAGCGGGCCGAACGCGATGGCGAATATCGCTTGATCTTCTTGACCAAGTCTTCCATGCAGTCAAAACGTTCTTCCAATTCATCAGCGGCTTTGCCAACGAAACGCAGGTCTTCACCATCGTGAATCGCGCAGTGCAGCTTGTCGGCCAAGCAGTACGCTTCGTAGGCAGCTCGGTATAGTTCGCGGAATTGTCCGCACGTGTTGAAGTGCAATCGAATCTCTTGGCAAATCTCGGCCGTGTGGATCTTCAATTGAAAGGCCGTTTTCTCGGCGTCTCGGAAGTGTCCGGCTTCAACCTTTTCCGTCGTGGTCAGTGTGGCGGCCAAGGCAACAATGGCGAGTGTTGACGTGATTCTCATGATTCCACTTTCCATTCATTCATTGAGGAGTTGTTTCGAGTCATTCGATGCTACCCCACATAGCACCCGGTGTTCCAAACGAGTCTTGCAATCTTGTTTTTATCGTAAAGCTATATATAATAAATGGTTATAATATTTCAGTTTTTCCAAGAATCGTTCAGCACAGCCATTGCGCCATCAATTAGGTGACACAATAAAATCAGAGTGACCTCGGGTTTGCCCTAATTGCTGAAATGCCTAATTCCCGAATGTTGTGGACTTGCCAAAAATGAATTGTCGGCCGAGTCGTTTTTTGGCCGTGAGTTTCCGAGAAATTCATCGAGCCACGGTTCCGTAAAACATGGCAGTCCAAAGATTTCCGGCCGCGCCGCTTGTAGCGGGTTCCCGCAAAACGATACAATCGCAGTGACAGCGGGCCATGGAAACTAGCAGTACAAAATCCACAGGGGCTTTCGCATGATTCTGACAAGTTGGTTAAGGTCGCTCACTTCCCGTCAGAACTCTTCTTACAACAAAACAAGCCGTCGGAAACACCGCCAGACTTCACCACTCTCGCGGCAGGTTTCTCGAAATGTCGAAGCCCTTGAAGACCGTGCACTATTAACAGTGACGACGCTGGACCGCTTCGAGCCCAACGATGACGTCCCACAAGCCACCGATCTGGGTCAGCTTGAAGGCCTGAACGAAATCACCGACTTGACGATTCACGTCGATGGTTCCGGGGTCTCAAATCGCGATTTGTATCAATTCGAGATTGCAGCGGCGGGCCAAGAGAACCACTTCGTACAAATCGCTTTCGATGACGACCTGGGCGATTTGGACATGCGGCTGTTCACTTCGAATGGCGGCTTCGTCGGTAGCTCGGCAGGCGTCCAAGATACAGAGCGTATTTCGCTAGAAGGGCTCGACCCTGGCTTCTTCTTGATCGAAGTGTTCGGATTCGCGGGCGACTCGAACGAATACAATCTGACCATTAACGCTCCGACGGCGACATTAGGCGCCGATCGATTTGAAGATAACGACGATCTTGCTAACGCCACACAACTGGGAGTTGTTGGCGGCAACATCGAGATTGATCACGTCAGCATCGAAGCTCCTGGCGACGGCGATTTCTATCAATTCACCATCGCACAGGATGCTCGTCCGGCCGACTTTGTTGAGATTCTGTTTGAGCACTCCGTCGGCGACTTGGACATGACGCTGCTATCGCTCAATGGCGAGTTCATAGCCGGAGCAGGCTCGACAACCGATAACGAGCGACTCGAACTCTTCCAAGGCGCGGCCCTGCCCGCCGGAAGTTACGTCCTCAACGTATTCGGCTTCGCCGGCGCGACGGCACCGTATTCAATTCGAGGCCATGCGCCGAGCATTCTTGGGCCAGACCGATTTGAGCCAAACAGCACAATCAACCAGGCAACTCCGATCGGCACGATTTCGGGTGATTTCCTATTCGAGGACCTGACGATTCACGCCGATGAAGCCGGCAATCCGCTCGACGACTTTTATTCTTTCACCACAACCGCTGATGGGCGGTCGGGCGACTTTGTTGATGTCCTGTTTTCGCATGCCGAGGGTAACTTGGATGTCCAACTCTTAGCTGAAAACGGAACTCTAATCTCGGAATCTATGTCGTCGACGGACAACGAAACGTTGGAGTTCTTCGAGCGTGACGCGTTACCAGCAGGCAACTATTTCTTGCGCGTGTTTGGTGTCGGCGGTTCAACAGCCGCATACACGATTATTGGACATGCACCGGGCGTGCTGCGACCAGACGGTTTTGAACCAAACGATACCGCCGGTGAAGCCATCGACTTTGGCACGATTGCGGGCGAATTGACTGTTCCGGGCTTAACGATTCACGCCAACGTCGACGGTAGCTCGAACGATGATTTCTATCGCTTCACTTTGGCGGAAGAAGCGATGGACGGGCACTTTGTCGGAATCAACTTTGACGACGACATTGGTGATTTGGACCTAACGCTGACCGGGCCCACCAACTTCGGTCGATTCTCGGCCAGCGTCACGGACAACGAATTGATTTCGCTAGCAAACGCTCCCTCTGGCGAATATCTCGTCAGAGTGAACGGTTTCAACAACTCGACGGCCCCTTACGATTTGGTGTTCAACACACCTGGCGGCGCCTTTGCTCCGGACGCTTTGGAGGCCAACGATACACTGGGGGCAGCGACAGATTTAAGAGTTGTCGACGGCACGGTCACGATCGAAAACCTCACCATTCATGACAATGGGGATGGGACAAGCAACGACGACTTCTTTCGCTTCGAGTTAGATTCAACGGCTCGAGCCACCGATCACGTACGCGTTGACTTTATTGACGAAGTTGGTGATGTCGACCTGCTTCTGCTTGATATGACTGGTGGCGTCATTGATACATCCACAAGCGTCACCGACAACGAAGAGATCTCACTCGGCGGGCTGGACGCCGGCATGTACTTCATTCGCGTATTCGGATTTAACGACGCGTTGAATGACTACGACTTAACGATCCGCGTCGATGAAGCCAACGGCCCAACGGGCGATTTCCTCGAACCGAATGACAGCATCGGTCAAGCCACCAATCTGGACGTTGTTCGCGGTCGCGAGATCATCGAGGGACTCACAATTCACCGCGATGCGAATGGCAACGCAAACTCGGACTTCTTCCGCATGTTCTTGCCAGTCGAAGGATCGGCCGGTGATGATGTGGCGATCCGATTCCCTCATGCCGACGGCGATTTGGACCTATTCTTGTTGGATTCGACTGGCGGAATCATTAGCGCTTCGACAAGTGTCACGGACAACGAAGAGATCTCCCTCGACGGTTTGTCGGGAGAACTCTTCATCGAGGTTATCGGTTTTGCTGGCGACACGAATCACTACACGCTGGTCATCGATGCGCCCGAGGTCAACGGCCCGATTCCTGACACACACGAACCCAACGACACGATTGCCACAGCCACCGATTTGAGGCAAGTCACGGGCGAGCACAGCATCACCGACCGCACGATTCATCGGAATAACGATGGCTCGGCAAATCCTGATTTTTTCCGTTTTGAATTGGTGGCCGAGGGGACTGGCAACAACTTCATCGGCGCGAACTTCGAACATGGCCGCGGCGATTTGGACATGGTCTTGTTCGATGCGAACGGAAATCAAATCGACGGAGCTTTCAGCGTCACCGACAACGAACGCATCAGCTTGGAAGGGTTGGCCGCGGGCATCTATACAGTCGAGGTCTTCGGTTTTCGTGATGCTGTCAACCATTACGACTTAGTCATCAACGCGCCGGACAACACGGCTCTTCAACCGGATTCGCACGAGCCCAATGATACGCCGGCAGAAGCGACCGACTTAAGGCAAGTCACCGGGGCTCATACGATTGAGGACCGGACGATCCATCTGGATCAGAATGGCAACGCAAACCCCGATTACTATCGATTTGAAACGCTGGCCACTGGCGGGCCGATGGATTTCGTGGCCATCGACTTTGCTCACGAGTTGGGTGATTTGGACATTCGGCTGTTGGATAACAATGAAAATGGCGTGGATGGCAGCTTTTCGATTACCGACAACGAACGAATCTCGCTGAACGATCTGCCCACCGGAGTTTACTTCCTCGAGGTGACCGGTTTTGCCAACGCCTCGAATGCCTACGATTTAATCATTCACGCTCCGGAACAAGGTGGATTAGACCAGGATCGGTTCGAGCCAAACGACTCGCCCAACAATCCGACTGACTTGCGCGAGGTCGCTGGCGAGCTAATCATCGATGGATTGACGATTCACTCAAACGCTGACGGCTCGGGCAACGAAGACTTCTTCCAATTTACGCTGACGGCCGAGGCCAATGCTTCGCACTTTGTGCAGATCGATTTCGAAAACGAACAAGGCGACCTGGACCTATTCTTGGTCGACGCCAATGGCAATGGACAAGACGTCAGTGCTGGCATCACTGATACAGAGCGTGTTTCGCTGAACGGGTTGGGACCGGGCACGTTTACTGTGCGAGTAGTCGGGTTCAATGATTCGACCGCCGAATACAGTTTGACGATTAACGCTCCCGAGCAAGTCGATGGCATCGCTCCCGATAACCTCGAAGAAAACGACACTCAGGTCACGGCGACTCAACTGCAACAAGTCGAAGGCGAGGTCTCCGTTCCTGGCTTGACTGTTCACGCAAATCCAGATGGTTCAGCAAACGACGACTTCTTCACCTTCACAACGGTGGCGGATGGGCGTTTGGGCGACTTCGTCGAGATCCGCTTCGAGCATGCTAACGGTGACTTGGACATGGAGCTGTTGGACATCGACGGCAACTTCATCGACGGGTCTTCCAGCGTGATTGACAGTGAAACAATTTCGCTGGTCGATTTGCCCGCGGGCAGTTACACGGTGCGAGTTTTCGGCTTCAACGACGCCACGAATCGATATGACTTGGGAATTAATGCACCGGAGGCCGGCGGTATTGAACAAGATCGGCTTGAGCCCAACGATAGCATTCAAGAAGCCACCATTTTGCGTGATGACGGTGGCACGATTAGCGTCCCGGGTTTAACCGTTCACGCCAATGGCGATGGCACGTCCAACCCTGACTTCTTTGGCGTGAACTTGGCTGCCGAAGGGCAATCGAACCACTTTGTAAGCATCTCGCATGTCCACTCGGACGGCGACTTGGATTTGCGACTGTTTGATGTCAACGGCAACGAACTCGGACGTTCCGTCAGTGTGACGGATAACGAACGCATTTCGCTCGAAGGGCTCGCAGCGGGTTCTTACTTTGTTGGTGTTACTGGCAAGGACGGGGCGAGGGCGTTTTATGATTTGAACCTTGAAGTTCCTCGCGTCGGCGCGATCGCTCCCGACGCCTTCGAGCCGAACGATTCAGCCGGCGGCGCGACTGACTTGCGACAAATCGTCGGCGAGCTGACGATCACCGATCTGACGATTCATGGCAATGGCGACGGCTCGCCCAACGACGACTTCTTCACTTTCGAGACACTCGGTCTTGGACGCGGTGACGACTTTGTCGAAATTCGATTCGCTCATGCCGACGCGGACTTGGACTTAGTTCTGTTCGATTCCAACAATCAGGAAGTCGATGCATCCGTCAGCATTACGGATAACGAGCGTGTATCCTTCCAAGGCTTGGCTGCGGGAACTTATACCGTGCAAGTCCTCTCGTTCGATGGCGGCTTGACTCCATACAGCTTGGCGATCAACGCACCCGAACCGAATGCAGTTATCGAGCCTGATGAATTGGAACCGAACGACTCGCTGCAAGACCCGACTGACTTGCGGCAAGTCACCGGTGTCACGACGTTAACAGGGCTGACGATTCATGCCGACGCCAACGGGCTTACGAACGACGATTTCTTCCGCTTTGCAATCTTGGATCAAGGCACATCGGCCCACAGCGTGTCGATCGATTTTCGGAATGCCGATGGCAACTTGGACCTGTTCCTGTTCGATGCGGACGGGAACTTGATCGAAGTTTCCAATGGTGTCGATGACGGTGAATCTGTTTCCTTGCAAGGTCGTGGACCAGGCGTTTTCAGTGTGCAGGTTGCCGGAATCGACAATGCGACCAATCGATACGATTTAACGATTACCGCCCCCGAAGAACCGGTAGGCGGATTGCAGCCCGACTTCTTAGAGCCGAACAATTCCGCGAACGAAGCCACCGACTTAACGCAAGAAGCTGGCGACGTCACGATCACTGGCCTGAACATTCACAATGGCAGCGATGAGGACTTCTTCCGGGTTCACACAAACGCCGTGGGTGAACAGGGTGATGGTGTAACGATTCAATTCAGTCATGCGGCGGGTGACTTGGACGCGTTCTTGTTTGATGCCAACGGTGATTTGTTGCGTCGTGCGGAAAGCATCACGGACAACGAAACATTGTCGTTGGCGGGGCGAGCTGCGGGTGATTACTTCATTCGAGTGTTTGGCTTTGATGGCGCCACCGGCGAGTACACTTTTGTCTATAACGCGCCGGAAGTTCCTACGATCGACCCCGATCGGATGGAGCCCAATGACAACTTTGCTGGAGCGACCGATCTGCGGCAACTTGAAGGGACGAGCCAAGTCACTGGCTTAACAGTTCATGACAACGGCAACTCGACCTTCAACCAAGACTTTTTCCGCTTCGAGACTTTGGCCAATGGAACAGCGAATCACTTCGTTGGAGTCGATGTGCCAGCGGCATTTGCAGGTAACTTGCAAGTTCAGTTGTTTGATGCTTCCGAGACCTTGCTGCGAAGCTCAACCGACGTGAATGGCCAGCAACGTGTTTCGCTCGATGGCTTGGCGGCCGGGACATTCTTCGCCGTCGTATCTGGTACTGCCCCGGCTCCTTACAGCTTGAACGTGTCCGCACCGTTGCCAAATGGACTCCCAGCAGATGACCGCGAGCCCAATGATGACTTTGACAACGCGACCAATCTATCCATCATCGAAGGCCCGGAGACGGTTAACAACCTGACGGTACACTTGGTCAACGGCGCCAGCAACGACGACTTCTTCCGATTCGAGACGTTGGCCGAAGGAACTCCAAACAGTGGAGTGAGCATCAACTTTGCCAATGTCGAAGGCAACTTGGGGCTCGAGCTGTTTGATGCGAACCGTAATCTGGTCGGCCAATCGCAAACGACCAACAACACCGAGACAGTATCGCTCAACGGTCTTGCCGCCGGCGTTTACTTTGCTCGAGTAAGTGCGGAAGTGGCCGGGGCAAGTGCGGCGTACGCGCTCAACGTTAACGCACCGGTGCGGCAAGGTGGCTTCCAGATCGAAGTTCGCTTTACCGACAACAACCTGTCGGCGGATCAACAAGCTGTCTTCACTACGGCCGCGAATCGCTGGAGCGAGTTGATTGTGGGTGACCTGCCCGATGCTCAATCGAATCGCTTCGGACTTGTCGACGATGTTGTGATCGAGGCGGCGGCTCCGACGATCGATGGTCCGGGCGGTATCTTGGGCCAAGCCGGGCCGCGCGAATTCCGTAACGGATCGACGCTACCGATCAGCGGTATCATGCGGTTCGATATCGCTGACGTGATCGATCTGGTGAACGATGGCCAATTCGAAAACGTGATCTTGCACGAGATGGGACACGTTTTGGGAATCGGAACTCTGTGGGACTTCAAGGGATTCCTGCAAGGTGGCGGAAGCGCTGACCCTCGGTTCACGGGAACGAATGCAGTTCGCGAATACAACGACAACTTTGGGCTCTCGGAAGCTTCCGTGCCGGTAGCCAACACTGGCGGACCGGGAACTCGCGACGGTCACTGGCGCGAGGCGATCTTCCAAAACGAGTTGATGACGGGCTTCTTGAACGGTGGCCAATTCAACCCAATCAGTCGCATGACGGTTGGTAGCCTCGAGGACCTCGGATACATCGTCAACTACGATGCCGCTGATCCTTACCCACCACCAGGTGGTGCTGCTGCGGCGGCGGAGAGCCCTGACCCTGCTACGGATGAACACGACCACGGCCATGGCCACATCACCGTCTTGATCCTCGACCCAGACTCACCTGGCGATCTTGGTGATGGGCTATCGTTTACACCGGAATTTGTCAGTTCGTTGCAAGCCGTAACGGCCGATCAAGTTATCCGACCTGACGACTTCGAAGCCAACCGACCGCCGTTGGTTCGTGAAAACGGCACGATCGATGGGCTGACGCTTCACAATCCGGCGGGCTTTAACGGGCAAGGCGACCAAGCCGACGCGTTTCGACTTCGCTTGGTCGGCACGGGGCGCGACGGTGACTTCATCCGAGTGAATCGTGAGAACTTAGACCGCTCGATCACTTTGCAGTTGGTTGATGAGGACGGCAATGTTGTCGCAACGTCGAACTCGGGAGCCAGCGGAAGCCAAGAAATCTCGCTTGATGGAGTTTCCGCGGGTCGATATCGCATCACGGTCAACGGTGAGCCGAATCGCTATTCCTTGACGGTCAATGCTCCGCTGAATGACTCGATTCAGTCAATCAACATCACTCCGCTGCCTCAAACCGGCGGCACTTATGAGATTCTGATTGATGGCAACGACACAGTATTGCGTCGTCAAGGTGGTACCGAAGTCTTGCGGCGTGCGACTGCACAGTTGCCCGACATCGAAATCATCGGTTCAAATCAAAGCGACACGTTGATTGTCGACTTGACCAACGGAAATCCGATTCCAGTCAACGGTTTGCTGTTCATCGGACTTGGCCAAGAAGTCGACGGCGCGGATCGAATTCGACTGCGAGGCGGCGCGGCTGCCGATGTGGCTCAGACGTTTATCGGTCCGGGCACCGGGATTATCGGTGTCGACGATCGCTTGATCGGATTCATTGGTGTCGAGCCGCTCGAAGACGAACTGACCGCAGGTCGACGGCTGTTTAACTTTGATGACTCGGCGGACACGTTCACGATTGAGGATGATCCGATGGGGATGCGGATTGTCAGCGGGGCTCTTGGCCAAATCGCGACGTTCGCGAATCCCAATCAAGCTTTGGTGCTGGATACCGGCGATGGCAACGACAGCATCAACCTGGAAGGAGTTGCCTCGATCATCAACGGTGCGTTGGAGATTCATGGAGCCGGCGGCGATGACCGAGTGACCATTGATGGCAACGGGCTGGACTTTAATCTGACGCGTCTCGCCGACAACATCTTTAGCGGAATCGAGGACATCGATATCGCCGGCGATGGCGACAACACTCTGGAAGTAAACTTGGCCGAGGTTTTGTCGTTGGCTGACAACGATGATTTGAGGATTCGCGCCAACGCGGGTGACTTGATCAATATCGGTCCCGGTTGGTCTCAGACGGGAACTGAAGAGGTCGATGGTCAAACCTTCCGCATCATCTCTCAAGGCGACGCGACATTGCGAGTCTCGCAAGATGCCTTCGCGCCGCTGACTTTCCGGGCCTTAGCGGTTCAGATTCGAAACGGCGGCGTGGAAGTCCCATTGCTGCGGGACCTCGATCTAGACGCCTTAAATCTTTACGACGGCGGTGATCCAAACGTCGATGGAGCCGACGTTACGTTGATCAACGATGACACGGGCGAAGAGATTCGCGGTTCGTTGGTTTATGACGCGGACACTCGCATGTTGCGGTTCATCCGTTCGGGCGGACCATTGGAACCAGGCAACTATACATTGACGCTGGGAAGCCGAGCCGACGGTGTTGTCGACGCCAGCGGTGAAGTGATCGACGGTGATGGTGATGACAACGTTGGCGGAAACTTGACCTTCCAATTCAACGTGCCCGCCACAAGCGGCCGCCTGCTAAGCATCATCGATGTGATTCGCGGTGTCGGTCAAGATATCGAATTGAGCGAAGGCGGCATTCCCGTCAGCGTGAGCGACGCAACTGACGTGACTTCGCTGGGCTTCACGCTGACCTTCGATTCGTCGATCATCAACGTGACCGGAGCCGAGCTAGCCTCGGGCGTTCCCAATGATTGGGTGATCAACGTCGACACATCGACGGCGGGGCAGATTACCGTCACGGCAAGCGGTCCCACCGCGCTATCTGGTGCAGACTTGGACGTCATCATCATCAACGCCAGCGTTCCAGGCAGTGCCGCCAACGGAGCGCAGTCGATCTTGGAATTCACATCGGCGTCGATTAACGGTGGCGCGATCAGTGCTGATGTCGACAGCGGCTTGTTCCAGGCAACTTACATCGGCGACGTCGACGGAATTCAGGGCTATTCGATCTTGGACGCAATTTCGATTGCGCGGACAGCATTCCAATTGGACTCAGGCTTCGATGGCAGCGACACCACCGACCCGAACTTGTTGGGTGCGGCTACCGGAGGCAACGGGTTGTCGATTCTGGACGCCATCGCCATCGCTCGGAAAGCATTCAATCTGCCACAGCCGAATGTGCCGGACATTCCCAATTTTGGTGGCAGTCCAGCTCGTCCGGCGATCCCAACTCAGACGATCAGTGCTTTGTCAGTTCCACAAAGTGTCGCGCCGCCGCCAATGGTTGTGAATCAACGTCCGACCTTCGCGGCGCCAACGAATGCGACGCCACAAATTGTGCAGCCACAAGCCAAGGTTGAAGCACCAGTGACTCGGACGACGGCAGTTGGCATCGATGCCGGACATGGCGGCTTGCAATCGTTTTCTAGCAGTGTCAGCAGCTTGGGATTGTCCGAAGCGCCGGTTCGAATCAGTAGCACGGCACGCAGCTCGCTGGTTGAAACAGCCGTTGGCTCGTTCAACTTAAGTGCTGATGGCAGCGTGATGATTGAAGACGCTGATAGCGAACAACTGAGCCTTGTTTCCGTGCTGCTGAATGAATTAAGTCGCTTGGTCGAAGGCATCGACGTCAACGTCGGCGGCGATTTCGATCAGTTGCTGGGAACGTTGCCCGATGGACTGCGACGCTTGCCAACCGCGATCGGGAACGAGAACGTCGACGACTTCTTCGGTGACTTGGGCGTGGTTGCAGATAAGAAAAATCTGCTGATGTTCGAGGAGTAAGGAGCCGAAGAAGGTAGGCCGGACCGAGCGGGACGCCGTTCCGGCAATGCGCGGAATCTGAGTGCTTAATGTCAACCATGTTCTGCCGGAACTGCGCTCCGCTTGTTCCGGCCTACTTCCGTGCGTGAAGCTAGCTCAAGCCTTCAATCGGTTGGGCGTGATAAACAAAGTGAGGACGGTTGAGCTTGTCGTACCACGCCGCCGTTGATGGGATGCCGAGCGAATCGTAAACCGTGGCGGCCATGTTTTCTGGTTTTTGCGGATCGGCAATCGGATACGCTCCGATCTTGTCCGAGGCTCCGATGACTCGGCCACCGACAACTCCGCCACCAGCGAAGAACACGCTTTGCAGTGGTCCCCAGTGGTCTCGACCAGGCGTCTTTCGGCTGGGGATGACACTAATTTGTGGCGTGCGACCGAATTCTCCGGCCATCACGACCAGCGTGTCTTCAAGCAATCCGCGTTCGTCCAAATCATCCAACAGAGCAGATACGGCCTTGTCTGTTGGTGGCAAGAGGAACTCGCGCATGTTGCGGAAGATAGCTTCGTGCGTGTCCCATGATTCGTCGTTTCCGAGGTTCACTTGCACCATACTGACGCCAGCTTCGACAAGCTGCCGCGCCATCAGCAACGACCATCCAAAGGAATTCCGTCCGTAACGTTCCTGTAGTTGATCGTCGGCCGAGTGAACATCCAACGCCTTGTGGACTCCACCGTCCAGTAGCAAAGACACGGCCTCTTGGCGATAGCGGTCAAAGCCCCGCACACTCGCCGCGCGGTCTAAGTCGCGTCGTTGACGATCAACGCTTTTTAGCAATTCGACACGTCCACGGAATCGATCACGGACGACCTCTTGAGGCAGCGTGAAACTTGGCGACTCGAAGATGTAATTGTCGGGCTTATAAAAGCCGGTTGTTCGGTGAAAGCCGTATTCGGGAAACGCTCCGTGATAATAAGTGCTCGAGCGAAACTTGCTCGCTTCAACAAACCACGGATCGTGTTCGGAGCCCATAATGCCAGCAAATTGCCCGGGGATCGTACGGCCGGAAACGTGTATTAGCTTTTCGGGCAAAACAATCGCGGGTGGCAGTTGGCCTTCACGCGGCTTTTGGCTGCCGATGACCGACGCGATGCATGGAAAGTCGGTTGGGCGCGGTTCGTTGCCGCTAAAGTTTCGAGGCTTCGGCGTCCGCCCCGTCAGCATCACATGATGTCCCTCGGAGTGTTCGTTGTACGGATGCGTCATCGAGCGGACGATGGACCATTTGTCACTGCGAGTTGCCAAGAGCGGCAAGTGCTCACTGATTTGAGTGCCAGCGGTCGATGTCGAGATGGGATTGAACTCGCCACGGATCTTGTCGGGGGCGTGCGGTTTCATGTCGAAGCTTTCATGCTGCGACAAGCCGCCTGAGAGAAAGATATAGATGACCGAGCGATGTCTCTTTGTTGTGTTGGTGTCGGCTACGGCGTCTCGCAACGCGCTGAGATGGTTCATCCCCATCATGCCGATGGCGCCTGCCTGAATTGCGGTTCGCCGATTGAATCGAGCGTGTGGCACGAACGGTTGAGAGCTTCGCTTGGACATAATGACCTCACCGAATTGATGGGAGTGACATTCAATATCTTATCGACAGATTGTTGGGAGGCTCAATAGAGAAGCGCCAATGACCCAGTCTCAATAATGATGGAATATGCCCAAATAACTTTCCTTTGGGCCATTAAGACTTGGTCATTGGTCATTCAACTTAATGACTTCCCCTTGTCGACGTATCGCGCGTTTGCCAAAATACGGCTGGCAACTGTTTTGACCGTCTCATCTGGATCACTTGGCTTGTTGGAGGCAGCATGATGAATCTTCGATTTTCCGTCTTGGCGACAGTTCTGATTCTATTCGTGGTTGGCTGTACTGGCGGAGGCAATG
>PBMZ01000023.1 GCA_002722955.1 Planctomycetaceae bacterium
CATCGAGGCGACGAAAAAGACGCTGCTCAAAATCAACATCAACGAAATCCAAAATGCCTTTGAACATTCCGGGGACGGTTTTGCGTAAATTGCTCTAGCCCGAGGTAATTTGCTCTTTAGGAATCAGCAGAATCGAGTTTCGTAGGGTCAACAGCGAAGTTGACGGACTCGAGATGAGCGGCTCGGCATGTGTCGTAAACACGAATCAGATCGCCCCATGGCACTTCGGGTGTGATGTCTAAGATGACAGGTATCTCAGGTGCCGCTTCGGCGAGCTTGCTTAGAGTTTGTTCCAACTCGTCAAAGTCGCGGTACTCGCGTTCGTTGACAACGATGATCGTCTTGTCCTGTTCGCGCGAAAGTGCAAGCCAGACTTCGCCGAGAGGCTTGGGTTGCTCGGTCGCTTCCGGCGAACTAATCGAGCCCGTCGGCAACTCGGTCGACATGATGGATTCTTGAATCTGTCCGACCGAGGCGCAGACAAAGAAGATCAACAGCAAGAAGACGATGTCGATCATTGGCGTCATCGAGCTGTCTTCTCGAAATTGTTCGTTGCTGTGAACTGACGGAACTCGCATGAGATTTACTTCCTGAGCACCTGAAATCCTATCGACGCCACGCCGGCGCGAGCGCACGAAAGCATGATCGGTTCGACATCCGCATAAGGCACGCGGTAGTCGGCTCGAATTCGAACTTCGGATCCCTTGCCTTCGGATTGATGATGACCGGCAATGATGAGTTGCTCGATGTTGTCGAATGTCGTGGGTTCGCCGCCGATCGACATGCCTTCGGGTGAAACTGTCACCGTGATGCGTCGCGGCGAGCGTTCGGTCTCTTCATCGATCTGAGTTGCCTCGGCAAGCTCGACCGGATCCAAAGCCTCGCTACGAGCCAGATGGCTTGCTGCCAAAAAGAAGATGATCAGCAGGAACACAATGTCGATCAACGGAGTGATGTTGAATCGCAACCCGTGTTCGCGTTCTCGCACTGGGATCTTCATGGGCGATCCCCTTACTTTTGCGATTCAATGGTGACGGGTCGAATCGAAGGTTCGACTTTTGCTTCCGTTGTCGTCCGCGATGAACGCTCACGTCGGCGCGAGCGACTCTTCTTGGCGTTTTGTCGTTTCCAGTCGGCAAACACATGGCCCGCCGTCAAAGCAGCCTCGCCCGCAAGCTCATCGATGCGGTTTCGGAAGATGGCAAAACTGGCCAGCGCCGGCACGGCAACTCCCAGTCCCATCAATGTTGTGACGAGTGCCTTATAGATGCCCGGTGCCAACTCGGCCACTTGCGGATTCGCTTTGGCTTCGAATTCCAAGAAAGCCAAGATCATGCCCCAAACCGTTCCCAGCAGTCCCAACATCGGAGCCAACGTGCCAATCACCGAAAGGTATTCGATCTTTCGCAGCAAGCGGGCCGTCTGTTCAACCGACGCGTCTTCCATGGCTTTCTCGACCGAGCTATATCCAATCTCGACCTCGGCCAAACCTGCCGCCAAGATGTGCGACAAAAAGCTCGGTTGCAGTTTGCATTGTTGCTCGCCTTCGGAGACGTGATCGTGGCTTAGGTGTTGGTGGACGGACTCAGCTAGACCCGGCGGCATTAGCGCCGTTCGGCGAATGCTGAATAGATGCTCGACAATTAAAGCCAGCATCGCGACGCTAAGGCCGGCAATGATAAAGCCGATGGCACCACCAGCGCGGATAAGCTCTCTTACGTCGAGTTGTGGTTCCGCAGGCGCGTTTGCAGCTTGAGCCCAGACGGGTGAGGGATTCAGCCAAGCGGCGCAGAAGCAGGCGAACGCGACAAGCACAGACGCACCCAGATAGGTTCTGCCGGCATTCAGCTTTTCGGTGAAGTTGCTTTTCATGTCACGCGTCCATTCGTATCAGCATTCCGTCGCTGTTGCTTGAGTACAGCGTTTAGTTAACCGCCACTCGCGATCGCTTGCGATGCATCTTGAGCATACGAAGTGTCTCGAAAGCGAATAGCGACCTCACGGAATAGGTTCTTGGCCTCATCCTTTTGGCCAAGCTGTTTCATTGTCTCCGCCGCCTTCAAGCAAGCTCGCGCAGCCAATTGATGATCGAAATCATAAACCAAAGCCGTCCAGAGCAGGGCGGCCGCGGCACGTTCATGTTCTTGCCTTAGCAAGTGGCCCGCCCCAAGCAGGTAGTAAGGTCCACCGCGAAGCTCTTCCGGCATTCGTTCAATTCGAGATTCCCAGCGTTGCAACTCGAACCGGCTAATGTCGCGGCCTCGCAATTGAAGACGCCAAAGTTGAGCCTTTGCTAGCAAACGAACTCGCTCGTCGGTCGAGGTCGATAGCTCTTTAAGCGTATTTGAAGCCATCTCGCTGTACTTTGAGTTAAACAGCAGCCAACTGGCGCCGATCAGTTGATCGATGTCAGAGTCTGTCAGAATCCATCCCGTGGCCGCCTTCCGAGCTTCCTCTTTTAGAATCTCGCGAGCCCAGAACAGCGGTATCAACTTGAAGTCATTCGAGTTCGCGTCACTCTTGGCCAGCAGACGAAAGTGCGATCCGGCACCCGCGTAGTCTTGCAAACGCGTCTCGCACTGAATCAACAAAGCCAGCAACTCGCGACGCACCCAAGTTCGAGGTTCCAGGGCGATCGCCTTTTCGAAATTCAACACGGCTTCGCGTGTTCGGTAATCGGCCAAGAGGTCCAAGCCGCGCGAATGGGCCGTGCTTTGCGAGGTGTGGACTTCTAGAACTTGAGAGGTCGGGTAAGTCTTAACGGCCATGCCCGCACGCGGACGAATCTGAATGGACCGCCCAGTGTAGTCGACGATCGTTCCAGATATTGTGATTCGACTGCTGCCGCCCTTTAGGAGCAACACAACTTTGTCTTCCGCGCTAGCCGCACTGGCGAGCACTGAAAAGATCAACAGAGTTGTGAGTTGGAGCTTCATACACGTCTCAACGTGAGCCGAATTTCGTGACGTCTCGATAGTGGTAAGTTCCGTCGTTGAAGCGGGCGAGCTTTTCGAGGAAGTTTTCTACGTTGACCTTTAGTTTTGGCCCAGAACCAAACTCGATGCAGTGCAATCGCGTACCACCGCGATTGGCTCGAGTGATGTTATCCAGTTCCTTGGCCGTCAATTGCGGTTCGTCGGCATCGGTCAAGAAATAAATGACATCAGGTTCAAAGCTCAACGCTTTCTTCAGAGCCGGCAAGTGGTTGGTACCGCCATCAGTTCTCACGCCCGAAATGAACTGTCGCGCCATCGTGCGGTTGATGTCGGTCGCCCAGTACATCTTGCGGGCGTCGCCTTGTTGAAAAGCTGTGTGCGTGTTGCTGTAGAAGATGACTTGGAACTGTTGAGTCGCATCGAGTCCTCCGAGGCTGTTGACCAATTCGGCCTTGGCAACGCGGATGGCACCGTGGTTGCTCATACTTCCTGATCGGTCCAGGACGTATACGAAACGCTGACCCTTGTCCTTGATGTTAAAGAACGAGGTCTCACCCGGTGCCAGTGCCGAGGCTCGGCTGGCGTTGGTGCTCTGGCGGATCTTTCCAGTGTCCGCATCGACGAGCGATCCAACTTCTTGGACTGCATAAGTTTGAGGCGCACCCGCCCCGAGGGTTGGCGTTTCGATCTCAGGCACGTCCAACAGTGTTTCGAGCGACGTATCCTTGGGCTCGTCAGGAGCTGCTTCGGCAACGACGTTGTTTACGGGATTCGCCGAATTGGATTCGCTGGTGTTGGAATCTGTCAGCTGGTTTTCGGCAACGGCATTGTTGTCTTTCAGGTAGATGCCGACGTCCCGAAATTCACTTTCACCCGCTGACGGGATCGTGCCGCCGCAGCTTCGGAATGTCGTCGCCATCAAGAACAGCAATGTTCCGTGGACCGCTACAGAGATGATCCAGCTGGGGGTGCTGGCGGTTGAATGCCGCCAACTCCAGCTTGAGGAATCGCCCCAAGTTGTTGATTCACTTGACATTACGCCGTCTCATGCAAGTGCAGAGAAGAATTCGAGTTCGATGGACTCTGAAGCTGGTTGACGTTGATTCTTAGTCCACAGAATGGGAGGAGAGAGTGGACACTCTAAGAATCGTCATTTTGTGGGAACAGACAACAGTCGCTGGGGGAGAGATTGGCCTTAGGGCAAGAGACGCGGCCACGAACGCTTGGTGCGTAACTTGGTCTCATACCTAAAGTTAACTGTACTGGAAGTCTATGTCTGGTTCCCCTGTGAGTCAACAGGATGTCTTCTGCGGCTCCCGGACGGCTCGTGCCTTTCCGCTTCGAAGCGAATGCCATTGGCGGCCACAATCTCCGCTCATGGAGCCACTTAGTGTAGGGATGATTCCGTCTCGGTAATCTGTGCCGAGCCAACTCCCACGAAAAAGTGAAAGGATTCCAAATCTATCATCTGTACGAAAGGAAGCTGGAATCGGGGTCGATCCAACAATTACTAATGATCTGCTTGTGCACGCTTCGCGTGTTGTTCAGGTGAATTGTTAGTTCACAGCGCCGAATCCATTTTCGTTGCCGAACAGAATCTATCATCGTTCGCAGCCAGCACCGGACCGCTGTCAATCATGTCGTGCCTTGGTTTGCGTCCACAATACATCGCCTGCATTGATTCAAGAGGAGTGAATTCATGGCAGTGTTTCGTAGTCGTCGCGTACGTCGAGTTGTTGCTGGCACGGTTTGTGTCGCAGCCGGTCTTGGAACCCTTTCCGCAGATCAACCAGCGCAGCCGAAGCAACAACCCGAGGCCAAGAGTCTGATCGACTTCGTCACAGGAGTCCCCGTTTCTCGCAATGTTCGAGAAATCTTTAAGCCAGAGCTGCTTCGCTCCGAATTCGCCAATGCTCCCGAAGGCTCGATCAAGCGGCTTGCCTCTGAGATCAAATTCAGCGAGGTCGACGCCGACAATCGTACCAAGGCAGTCAAGTATCTGGGCACGGTCAATCCCGCGGCGTACCCGAATTCACACCGAGTGCTGGTTCACACGCTGTCGACAGACCCCTCGGAACAGGTCCGATTCGTTGCCGCTCAATCGTTGGGTTCGCAATTTCAACATAGCGGGCATCAGAACAGCCCGATTGCTCAGCGTCGTGCATATGTCTGTGAAGAGGGTCTCGCGAACTTGGCCATCCGAGCGTATATCAAAGACGCTCAAGGCAAGTTCGTCGAGCCGTCGCTTCGCGTTCGTCGTCAGATCACGGCATCTTTGGACGCTTACAATCCAGCCGTTCAATGGAAGCAGCTGGCTGTTTCTCGAGTCAAGAAGCTCCAGGGCGAAGCCGGCGAAACCATGATTGCCGAGCATACTGACACGAAGCAACAAGCCGCATCGAACCAGTCAGATGCCGCCCCTGTGATCATCAGTGACATCGTTCCAGTTTCGTCTGGTGATACCGCAGAGGAAGTTGTTCCCGCAGTCAAAGAATCCAAGTCGGCAACAGAGGTCGCCGAAAAACGAACGCCACTACCGCGAGTGGAATTGCTTCCTGCTCCTGGTGCAACAGCCAAAACTTCTGATGATGCGGACTCGACGAGCCCCGCTCCGGCTCCAGCTGCGAAGACCGTTGAAGCAGACGCTGGCAAGACTGAGGCTCCCAAGTCTCAGCCCAAAGCGTTGCCTGCGGTTGAAGCAGAAGAGATTCGTCAAACGCAACCAACTCGTCGCAAGCGCGGAATCAAACGTCGTGGAAAGATCACGTCGCGAGGAACTGCGAAGCCGCGCAAACGTAGTGGACCGTCGGCTCTTCAGCGCTTGATCGATCGTCTGAAAGGAAATCAAAGTTCGAGTTCGGGTTCTGGTTTGACTCCAGAGGAACTCATTCAGCTGCAGGAACTCGCACCAGGATTGCTGAATCCGCCGAAAGCCGCGACAGAGATGGCCGACGTTGATGAATCATCCTTGCCACTCGTTCCTGCGTTGACTGCGGACAACACTTTTGACGACGGCAACGATCCGTTCAGCAAGGAATTGCCAATTGGCGTCGATCCCAAAGAGGGACAGACACCGTTAGTTCCGCTTGTCGAAACACCGGTCGAAGAAACGCCGGCTGTTGAGGAACCAGTTGCAGAACCCGCCGAAGAAAAAACGGTTGTCGAGACTCCGGTTGTTGAAGCGCCTGTCGAAGAAGAAACGGTTGCAGAAACGCCCGTCGTTGAGACTCCGGCTGTCAAATTCCCAGTGATTGAGATTCCGGTTCCCGAGCCTGCTCCTATTGTCGAAGTTCCTTCGACTGAGCTGCCGGCGATTGAAGCACCAATCGTTGAAGGTCCAGCAACAAAGGTCGAACCAGTTGCTGAAACTGTACCAGAAACAAAGGCACCGATCGAAACGGTTAGCACCGAAACGAAGCAATCGGAAAAGCCAACGGTGACGCCGGCCAAGGAAGTTGCCGTCGACGAAGCACCTGTTAAGCAAGCGCCGGTCGAGCAACCGACCGTCGAGGAAGTGCCAGCAGAACCAGCACCGGTTGTCGAAGAACCGGAATCGAAGCCGATCGTTATCGACATCGCAGCACCAGCTCCTGAAGAGGCACCCGCTGTCGCAGTCATCGATCCTTCAGACTTCCCCTTGGTCGGATGCTTCCGAGGCTACTGTCCCGTAGCAACCGCTCAACGCAAACTCGAAAAGGCGAAACCAGAATTCGCCACGGTTTACAAAGGCCAGCGTTACGAGTTCGCGAACATCGATGCTCTTGCCGAGTTCGAACGCAACCCGGAACTTTACGCTCCGGTCATGGGCGGCATCGACGTTGTGACTTGGGTAAAACGGAAAGAAAAGAAAACCGGTTACTACGTGGTCGAACACAAAGGCCGCTACTTCTGGTTCTCGACCTTGGAAAACTGCAAGGCTTTCTACGACAACCCATCCAAGTTCGCAGGCGAAGCCAAGTAAGCGACCACAGCAAGTGTCAACACTCAAGAATCCCGGTTCTTCAATCAAAGAGGCGGGATTTCTTTTTGCAAGTTCGAACCTACTCTAAGCTATCTTCCGACAAGTCAATCGTCACCGGTGCATGGTCCGAGACCGTTAAACCGCCGCCACGATGAATGCTTGCCGATTGAATGCGCTTCGCGGCGGCGCGATTTCCGATCAAGTAATCAATTCGCCAGCCTCGATCCAGCTCCCTTGCTCGACCACGATTCGACCACCACGAGTAAGGCCCTTGGATGTCTCCGTAGTGTTGACGGATGAAGTCATTCCATCCGGCTTCGAAGAGCTCGCCAATCCACTCGCGTTCATGAGCAAGAAAACCGGACGTGTTTCGATTGGACTTGGCGTAAAAGATATCCTTTTCTGTGTGAGCTATATTCAAGTCGCCTCCCAGAACGACAGGTCGCCGCTTCCGCTTCAGTGGGTCAGCCCAACTACGAAACTCGGCCATCCACTGTTCCTTGACCTGTTGACGTTCGTCGCTGGCGGAACCAGAGGGCAAGTACACGCTGGCGATCTCGACACCTTGGGTCAGGATGCTTAAGACGCGGCCTTCTGGGTCGTCGGCGTTTAATCCTGTGCCAAGAACCTTCATTGGTTGCCGAGACCAAACCGCCGTCCCGGAATATCCTTTTCGCTCGGCCGAGTTCCAATGAACGTGCCAGCCGTCCGGCTGAGACCACTCGTTTGGCAGTTGCTCGGGCAACACGCGTGTCTCTTGAAGCAAGAGCACATCTGGGGAGATTTCCTCGATGATCTCCGCAAATCCTTTCTTGATCGCGGCTCTAAGTCCGTTCACGTTCCATGTGGTGATGCGCATGTTGATTTCGGGTGGTTGGGGAGATTAATGAGAACTCGCAATGAGTCGTCACTATACCGAGAAGCCCTGCTTTTTGGAAAAGCCGGGCCTCTAATCGTGAGCTACGATTAAGACACCAGGACACCATAGTTGTCCGATTGTACCGATCGTGTCGTTTGTGAAAGACAGTGGGCCAACTCGAGGACAAACCGATGATCGATTCCATCCAACATGCGTGGCGAACGTATCCAACTTTCTATGCCGAGACTGCGGAGAATGCTTGGCGAAGCATTACTCCGGTTCAGTACGGTCTGATGCTGACTGCGATCGCATTCTTTGGTTGGTGGCTGATGAAGCGCGGCGCAACCATTTGAAGAGCTGGCTTGTTCCACGCAGCAACAACGATCACTTGATTGGAGCAGCGATCATATCCAGCGTGATGCCTCGATCCTGCATCCCCACACCGAACACTTTTGCTTTCGAGGCTGCTGGCGGTCGCTTGGGATCGTAGTACATGGGACGCAAGCGATTCAATTGGTTGCTGGCGTCATCTTCGGACACGTAATAAGTCGCCTTTGCCAAGTGGCTCAAGTCCGAATCGCCAGCCTTTAAGATGCTTTGCAGCTTGGTAAAGATGTCGCTGACCTGTTGCTTGCCATCACCAGGCTTTGCCGAGTACACGCCGGAAACGTAAAGCCGATCGTTGCCATGAATCCTGGCAACTCGACTGAAGACGGCTGACGATTTCATCCACGGCGGCGTGATATAGCTAACACTCGAATCCGACTTTGTCTCGGGAGCCCATGCGATCACTTCGATCTCAATCGGACGGGAGCCAGAAATCCACTCGACGTGACTTACCGGTGGGATGGGTGAGTCCGTGAAGAAACGAGAGATCTCTGTGTTGACGACTGAGACTTGCTTCATGGGTTGCAAGAAACACTTGACCTGCGCAACGGAGCTCTTCTCTAAACCCACATGCTTCAGTGTTCGTTCGAGGCCTTTCAGTGTTAACCGGGTCGCTTCTGCCAAGTCGCCCGCTTCAGCTTGGCCAGAAACATAGACCACGTCGCCCCTTGATAAGACGACCGATTCAGCCGGTTCCGGATCGAGCTCACTGACCCGATCGGATTCATCACGGGCGACGAACACTGCATCAAGGCCGACTAACGAAGATGGGTGAGGCAATCGCGATTGGACCCAGCACACAGCGGGCAACTTATCATCGGTCCACTCCTTCAGCTTCAACAAGAACGCGGCGGACACGCTGGCATCACGCACGTAAACATTCAATTTCACCAGATCGGATCGCTGCGACTTATGACTCCCGATGACTCTGTCTAGTTGTTTGAGTAGAACTTGTGATTGAACCTCCGCAGTCCCCCCTGCGGCCGCCAGCAGTTGTGTTGTGTGGGCAAGGTCAGCATTCGTTACTCGCACTGCGTCTGTTGACTTCCCGTCGTCGACAGAAATGTGCCGCAACGTTGGCTCAGCCGCGGACGCTTGGACAGTGAAGAGAATCAGAAGGCCGATTGGCATTAGCGCATCACGGAATGGGCGATTCATAGCGATGGTGTCTCTAAGCTGGGCAACGGTAGAAAGTGCAGACCGTTAGTCGTCGTCTTTTGAACGGCTACGGATACGTTTGCTGGCTTTTTCCAATTGGCGGCGTTCAGTAGCGCTCAAGGATTCCATGCCGTGTTGATGAACTTTCTCCAGCAATCGGTCAAGCTCGACCTCGGCTTCTTGATCGCGCTCGACTTCTTTCCGCGCGCGATCTTCTTCGCGTTTTTGTTTCCAGCGAGTCAGTGGACCAGCGCGTTGTTCTTGCGGTGGCGCGTCCTCTTCTTCACGCTCCAAACTTGTATAACCCTGCGAGAAATCGTAGCCCATGAACGACTCGTCGTACGCTTCTCCGCCTTGAAGCTGCATGGTCTCTTGAATGTTCAAGGCCAAAATGATGGCGGCAACGGCAGTCAACCAGACGCTCTCAGCAATCAAACCACCCAACAACAGCAGCAAAGCACAGAAGAACCCAATACGCCCGTAAACATGCCGTCCCATCTCACCGCCGATCCGGGCGGAAATAACAGCCTGGGTCATACGGCCACCATCCAACGGATAAACGGGAATTAGATTCAGCAGCAACACCAAAAAATTGATATCAAAGATCAGGATCAAGATCTCAGTGATCCACATGTTGCCCAGTACGATCGGGGGCAAGACAAACGGATTCAGCGCACCTTCAAGATAGACATCGTGTTCCAAAACCGCCGGCAAGGTCACTAGGCAAAGCAGGGCATTGACCAACGGACCTGCGGCCGCCGTCCAGAATTGTGCGGCATAAGTGCCGCCAGGTTGCACAAAGGCCAACCCGCCCAACGGCCAGATCAAGATTTCGTCACCGGCCCCACCTGTCGCCCGCGCCGCCGCCACGTGTCCGAACTCATGGCATAGAATCGTCAGGAAGAGCACGCCCGTTATCGCCAAGCCGATCGGGAAGCTTTGCAGCTTAATACAAAGCAGAGGCACCAACAGCAAAAAGAACCAGCTCACGCGAACGTTGGTGTGATACCACGTCCCAATCGAGAAAGACCAATGGAGTGGGCTATTCCGATTCATGATTGCGTCAGGTTCAAAAGTAGGGATGCACGCTTGCTTACTACAAGTCTCAACCTTCACATTAGAAACATCGGCCCGAAAGTGAAGTGTTGGCGCCTTGTTGTCGGGGATTTTATCACAGAAAATGACAGTGCCGCAAACCCGATATTGCCAGTCGCTGCCTTCGTAACGCCTGTGCTTGATGGGAATTGCAACAACTTCGCGTGTACTGGCGGGCTTCACAGCGTATATATAGGTACGCGGGAAAATCGGCGAGAACTGGGCCCGATTGCGGGGATCTGACATGCCTCAACAAGAAACGGATCGAAATCCTGTAGAAATCGCGGCGGAAGACTTCGCCGAGCGGTTTCGACGCGGTGAGCATCCGGCAATTTCCGAGTACACTCAGAAGTATCCGGAACACGCTGACGAGATCAATGAGCTGTTGCCTGGCGTCGTGATGATGGAGCAACTCAAGCAGCAGAAACACGTTGAGAAAAAAGAGCTGTCGGTGCCGGGTGTGCATGCGTCGGCCCGTCATATCGAGCAGCTTGGCGATTTCCGCATTATTCGAGAAATCGGCCATGGCGGCATGGGCATCGTTTACGAGGCCGAGCAAGAATCGCTCGGACGTCGCGTTGCCCTAAAACTGTTATCCGCCGGCAAGCTTGCCTCGGAGAAACACTTGCAGCGATTCGAACGCGAGGCGCTCGCGGCGGCCCAACTGCACCACTCGAACATCGTTCCCGTGTTCGGCGTCGGCGAGCAAGACGGCTTGCACTATTACGTGATGCAGTTCATCGATGGTCGCAGCTTGGATGAAATTGTCAGCGACTTGAGCGTTGCAAAGACGGCAACAGCAAGCCGCTCGGTCGATGCCGCTCGAACTGAGGCAACCGAAACGGTTACAACGGATGGCGACGGACTGTCGCTTCCCATCGAGCCAACCGTGATCGTGCCGCAGTCTGAACAAGTTGTTGACGAGAACTCAGCTTCCGACCAACGATTGGCATCGGCAAAGACGGAAGCTGTCACAAGCGCTCAGTTGGCGACCGAGGATGCTCCCGCCAAAAAAGAAATTGAACCAGCGGAAGATGTTGTTGGCGAATTGCTGAGATCCGTCGATCACCCCGATTACTGGTATCGATTGGCGGACATTGGAGCACAAGTTGCCGGAGCACTTGATTATGCTCACAACTTGGGAACGCTTCATCGCGATATCAAACCGGCAAACCTGATCATTGATCCGTCGGGGCATGTATGGATCACCGACTTCGGTTTGGCCAAGTTGGCAGAGCAAGACGATCTGACCAACACCGGCGACGTGGTTGGGACGCTTCGTTACATGGCGCCGGAACAGTTTCGCGGAGAATCCACGGCACTGTCCGATCAATACAGTCTTGGCCTGACCTTATACGAGTTATTCGCGAAGAGGCCGGTTTTCAACGAGACGCATCGCACGAAGTTGATTCGCCAAGTGACTCAGGATGAGCCGGCTCCCTTGCGACGAGTCAATCCTGCCGTGCCTCGGGATTTGGAAACGATTATCTCAAAGGCGGTTTCTCGTGAGCCGTCACAACGCTATCAAGATTGCGGCGAGTTGGCTGCCGATCTTCGTGCCTTTATCACGGACCGACCGATACGAGCGCGACGCGTCGGTCCGCTGGAACGAACGTGGCGCTGGTGTCGACGCAATCGTCTGGTTGCGACGCTGTCGGCCGTTGCTCTGTGTTCTTTGGTGACATCAGCCGTCGTAGGTTGGACGGGATATGTTGTCACCAATGACGCTTTGGACGATTCTTTACAAGCCAATGTTCGTGCCGAAAAGAATCTCGAATTGGCGCTGGAAGCATTCGGTACCGTCTTCGATAAAGTCGCTGGTCGAGACTTCCTGCAACCAGTCCAACAAGACTTCGGCGATACCGTCACCGAAGAGATGTTGCCCACGATCGCCTCGCCCAAAGAGTTGGAATTGCTGCGATCAATCATGGAGTTTTATGACAAGTTCGCCGAAGAGAACGAGTCGAACGATCGCTTGTCCAAGGACTTAGCAAGAGCACTGCGACGAATCGGTGCGATTCAAACAACGCTAGGTCAACACTCGGAAGCGCAAGCGGCTTTGCGGCGATCCTTGGATGCCTACGAACGCTTGGAAGTACAAACAGAGGATCGCCGGCAATATGAGATCGAGGTCGCCGCCGTCCACAACGAGCTTGGCTCATCACTGCGAATTCGTAATCACATTGAAGATGCCGCGGCCGCGCATAATCGTGCGCTGACGCTACTGGCTGGTAACGGTTCCAGACCGGCGCGTTTCGAGTTGGCTCGGACACACAACGCACTTGGCGATCTTTACTCAAAACGCGGTCGTCCCAAAGAAAGCCCACTTCGCCGGCAGCGCGGTCACGACGGAGGTGGCGGTCCAGGAGGAGCAGGCGGTAATGGCGGCCCGGGACATGGTGGTGCGCCTGGCATTGGTGGCGGAGGCGGTCATGGTGGCCACGGTGGTTTTGGAGGACGACCAGGATTTGGTGGTCCCAATGGTGATGGATCAGAACGCAGTCGGCCTCGTCCCGAGAATCAAAACAGAGATCCTCGTCCCGATCAGATCAATGCGGACGCAGGAGCGGAGCGGCGGCGACCGCAGGGTGGCGATGGTTTCAACCGACGCGGTCTTCCTTTCTGGGGCCAGGTTGCCAAGGGGGAATTGGATAAGCAGCAGTTTTTAGACGCGAAAGACCATCACGAAAAAGCATTGATGTTGGCGACACAGCTTGTCGTCGAAGATCCGAAGAACCCGGAGTATCGTCTGTTGCTGGCGAACACGTATCGCAATCTGTCGTATGTGGCGTTCATCCTGAAGAATCGAGTTGACGTTGTTGACTCGAACGAGAAAGCGATCGAGTTGCTCGAGAAGCTGAGTGACGATTACCCCAATGTCGAGGTTTACCGATACGCGTTGGCAGCGTCGTACGCGATGCTCGATTTTCCCGCGTACATCTCTGAACGCGTGAATGAATTTGTGAGTGCCGGTGATGATCGCCTCAAACAAGCTCTGATAATTGGACAAGAGCTGACGAATCGACATCCAGACGTTCCTGAATTCGCCGGCTTGGTGGCTCGCCTGCGAGGCCACTTGGCGTATCGCAAGTTCATCTCTGGCAAGGAAGACGTCGCCGTCAAAGAGTACATCAATGTGACCTCGCGACTGATTAGTCTGTTGGCGAAAAATCCGCAGTCGTCGGTCCATCTCAATGTTTGGCGTGAAGCGCCGCGAGTCATCATGCAGATGGTGCAGAAAGGCCACGCGCGCGAAGCCGTCGAGTTGCTGGAACAGAACCGCGAACGATTGGAACAGTTGAAAGATAATCTTGAGGCGAGAGTTCCAACGCAGCAACACCCGAGGTCGGTCCAAGTCGTATTGCGCGTGCTAGGCCTTCATCACGAAATGCTAGGCCATGTCTATAACGAATTGCGCGAACGGGATGCTTCGGACGATCACCATCGAAAGGCACAGATGATTCGCCTGCAGTTCGCGCCACAGAATCGTCAACGTCGTCCTCAGCGCCCGCCGATTATGAATCGTCCGTCACAGCGCTAAGCTCGGCTCCCGTGTCGATGACCAAATTGCAGTCGGGCAAGCTCTGCAAGAACAGCTGGCCGTATCGCTTCGTGCGAACTCGCGGGTCCAGAATCACGACTTGGCCAGTATCGGTTTTTCGGCGGATCAGGCGGCCAAAGCCTTGCTTCAGTTTGATGACGGCTTCGGGCACTTGATATTCCATGAACGGATTTCCGCCGCCGGCTTTGATTGCTTCCAGACGAGCTTCCAACAACGGGTGGTCAGGGACACTGAAGGGAAGCTTGGTGATGATCACATTTTGAAGCGAGTCGCCTGGCACGTCGACACCTTGCCAAAAGCTCTCCGTTCCAAACAAAACTCCAGCATCGTCGTCCTTGAACTTTTCCAGCATTTTGGATCGAGGCAACCCGTCGCCTTGGCAATAAAGGCCAAGGTTCTCTTCTGTCATCCAACGTGAAAGTCGCGCCGCACAGTTTCGCATCATCTTGTAACTGGTAAACAGCACGAAGGCAGAGCCGTTCGTCCGCTTCAAATGCTTCTTGATTCTTTCGCAAACTTCAGTCTCGTAGGGGGCAACCTGCGAGGGCTCGGGGATTCGATCCGAAAGAATTAGGTCAGTCTGGTTCTTATAGTCAAACGGGCTTCCCAGTTTTCTCTCGTTGGTTTTTGTCAGCCCTAGCCGGTTTCGAAAGAAGCCAAAGTCTTGTTTGCCTACTGCCAGCGTAGCACTGGTGAGCACGACGGCGTTGACCTGATTGAAAAGCTCTTTGCGTAAAATCGGACCGACGTCAATCGGCGAGCACAGCAGCCTCATGGACTGACCTCGATTGGTCATTTCCGTCCAATAGACGCAATCTTCCAGCTTTTGCTGCAACCAATGCTCCAGCGACATCGCCAAGCTCACACACTTTTCCGCGGACGAGTTCAAGTCGAGCTTTTGATCTTCGCTCTTGATGGTCGAACTATAATTGTCGATTGCCACGGCCATCTGCTTCAACAAAGGACTGACTTCATTCGGCACGCCAGTAAGTTGGCGCACACGTCGGTTCGGTGATCCACGTTGAGCTTGCCAGGATTCGATGTTGTGAAACAAGTCTTGGCTGGAATGACGAATCTGTATCGCCAACTCTTGGGCGCTCTCCAGTCGATGTTGAACCAACAAGCCACGGCTTCCCTTAGGGTTGTAGAGCTTGTTCATCAGGTAATCGACTTGGCCACTGGAAACAGCCATTCCCATGTGGTCACTGGCAACAGCTTCGACCGTGTGTGCCTCGTCCAAGACGACGACATCGTAATCCGGTAACACGCTGGCGCCGTCACGTCGCAGTGCTAAGTCGGAAAAGAAGAGGGCGTGGTTCACAACCAAGATGTCCGCATTCCAAACACGCCGCCGAGCCGCATAGTAGTAGCACTCGTTGTAAGTCGAGCACTTCTTGCCCATGCAATTTGCTTGCTCGCTTTGCACTTCGTCCCAAACCTGAGGCAGCGGCCGAAACGAAAGGTCGGATTTTGTTCCGTCAGTAGTTTGCTTGGACCAGTTGACGACATCCTGAAGTTGCTGAGACTCCTGCGGTTCGGCCAGCAAAGTCATGATGCGTTCTTGAGCTGACTTCAGCCTTCGTTTGCTGATGTAGTTGGAACGCCCTTTGACCAACACCGACGAGAACTCGACAGGCAACACTGCGTTCAAGAAGGGGATATCACGGAAGAAGAGCTGCTCTTGCAAGCTGATTGTGTGTGTTGAGATAACGACGCGTTTGCGGTTGTCTTTGCCACCACTGGTCGCGTGTAAGATTGCTGGCACGAGGTAAGCGAAACTCTTGCCAACGCCAGTTCCCGCCTCGACGACTAAATGTTGCTTCGCAGCAATCGACTCGGCCACGGCCTCGGCCATTTCGAATTGCTCGCGCCGAGACTCATAATCAGGAAGACGCCGACTAATGCAGCCATCGTCTCCAAGAATTGACGGGACGTCCAAAGTTGCGGTCATATCGTTCATCAAGTGCGAATGGAAACCGGCATCGTAGTGGAATCGCAGCGATGATGCCAACGGACCCAAAGATGCCTGGTTTTTGCGAGAAGCCGGGCATCCAACCTCGGTTACGCCAGGATATCCCGCACAACGTGACCATGCACATCCGTTAAGCGCCGCTGTAAACCGTTGTGGTAATAAGTCAATTGTTCATGATTAATGCCAAGCAGATGTAGCAACGTCGCATGAACATCGTGAACCGTGAGCGGATTAACGGCGGCTCGATGTCCGAAGTCATCGGTTGCTCCGTAGGACGTGCCGCCTTTAACGCCTCCCCCAGCAAGCCAAACAGTGAAGCCATCCGGATTGTGGTCTCGCCCCGTATTTCCAAGCTGGAACATGGGCATTCGTCCGAACTCCGTACATAGCATCACCACCGTATCTTCCAGCATCCCCCGCTGCTTCAAATCCTTAAGCAGCCCCGCGACGGGTTGGTCCAGGACCTCGGCGTGGCCAGGAACAAGATCGGGCATGCTGTTGTGAGTGTCCCAATTGATGCGACCTGCCGAGGCGTAGGCGCCGTTGAACAGTTGCACAAACCGCACACCTCGTTCAATTAATCGGCGAGCCAAAATGCAGTTGCGTGCGAAGTCTGCCTTGACCTGATTCTTCGAGTCCGCGCCGTAGAGTTTGTTGACATGCTCCGGTTCCTTGTCCACAGCTGTGGCCTCGGGCACCGAGAGTTGAAGTCGCGCGGCCAACTCATAGCTCGAAATTCTCGCGGCTAAGTCCGTGTCTCCAGTAAAACGACGGCTGTGTTTTTCATTCAGTTTGTTCAACGCCGACAACAACGAACGATCCTTCTGACGATTGCTGCCATCCGGAGATTGCAAGTGCCGGATCGGTTTGGTCGTGCTGAAAGCCGTTCCTTGAAATGCGGCTGGCAAGAAACCGTTCGTCCAATTGTTCATGCCAGCCTGCGGCGTGCCGCGCGGATCTTCGATCGCCACCAAAGCGGGCAAGTTATCGTTCTCGCTACCCAATGCATACGAAACCCAGGCTCCCATGCCGGGATAGCCCTCTCGGTTAAAGCCGGTCGACATCAAGTTCTCGCCCGGGCCGTGAGTGCTGGACTTTGTCGTCAGCGAATGCAAGAAGCAGATGTCATCGACGCACTCGCCAATGTGCGGCACGATGTCCGAGATCATCTTGCCGCAATCACCACGCGGGCGAAATTTCCACAGTGGCTTTTGCAGGGCTCCGTTTTCACCTTGAAACGAGATTAACCGTTCATTGCCTGGAAGAGGTTTGCCGTGATACTTGATCAACTCGGGCTTGTATTCCCAAAAGTCAACGTGGCTTAGTGCTCCAGCACAAAACACGACGATGACGTTTTTCGCTTTGGGTTCGAAGTGAGGTCGACGTGGCGCGAACGGGTCGGCGGGATCGTAAGAAACGCTGCCGTCAGCCAAGATCCGCTGCTGGCCGAGCATCGATGCCAACGCGATGCTGCCCAAGCCCGTACTCGTGTGGGCCAGGAAGTCACGCTTGCTAAGTAAGTTATCCCGCATTCTGACACCTAATTCACGAATACAAACTCGTTCATGTTCAAGAGGATTCGGCAAAGACCTTGAAAACCGTGTTTCTCGACGACGTCTTGGACCAATGGTTTTTCGTCGTCGCGAAGTGAACGGCCGAGGGCTCGCAGAAAGGCAAGATCGATCTGTTGGTGCACGTCTTTTGGTTGTGCTGCCTTCACCGCGTCTGCGAAAAAGCCAGCTTGCCGTGAAATGAACTCGCTATTGAAAAGACTCAAGGCTTGAATTGCTGTCGTCGACCGCGATCGCTTCGGAGACATTTGGCTGGCGTCAGGACAATCAAAGCTGCCAAAAATTCCCACGGATTCTAAGCGAATCTTCTTGCCATAAATCATTCGCCGCCATCCATCTTTGTCGAAAGTCTTCAGAGGAACTCGACGGGCAAATACGCTTTCGCTCTTTTCGAAAAATGAAAAACCGGGACCGTACATCTTCAAATTCAGCTTGCCACTAACGGTTAGAATCGAATCACGAAGCGCTTCGGCTTCCAGTCGTCGCGGCGGAAATCTCCATAACAAACGTGAGTCGGCGTCTTGTTTCAACGCGCGGGTTCGAGTTTCCGAGCGTTGCCGAAACGTTGACGATAGCAGAATCTTCCGGTGTAACGCTTTCAGTGACCACTTGTTGTCGATCAAGTAACCGGCCAGCCAATCTAATAACTCAGGGTGAGTTGGAAGACTGCCGTTAAAGCCAAAATCAGAAGGAGTGTCGACGATGCCAACGCCGAAATGGTGTTGCCAGAGTCGGTTCACCATCACTCGTGCGGTCAATGGATTCTTCGGACTGGCGATCCCCTTGGCCAAGGCCAGCCGGCGCTGGGATTCTGTCGCGTCAGGTCGAAGCCTCAGATCTCCCAACACTGCTGGGATGTTGGGATGCACGACGAACTCTTTCTGAAACGGATCGCCGCGAGTTAGAAGATGGGATTTGTGCGGTGTTTGAAATTGGCCGACGTGGATCTGAGGGCCATTGTTCAGTCGGTTGTATTCACTTCGCAGAGATCGTGTGGTTGTGTTGGCTTTGACAACTTCCGTGACTTGTTGTTCGTCGAGGCCCGTTAACTTGACGTCCTTTGTGCGTTGGTCGAGCGGATGGAGAAAGCGATCTTGCGAGTTGATGACTTGCTTCCACTGATCACCTTTCCGGACATCGATCTGATAGTCGACGGGTACTTTCGCACCGCGCGGTTTAATGACGATGCGGTCGATTTTGTAAGGCCCCGCGAATTTGATCTTGATCCAAATCTTGGACGTATCCCGTGATCGGAAGAAGAGCAACAACTGCCGCGTGCCATCGATGAGCGTGTCGGGTGTCTTCGCCTGATTCCCCTTAGCTGTCGGCGATGAGTCAGCGGTTGCTCCCCAATCTCGATGAGCCACGTTCAGGCGGAATCCATCATCGACGCACTGAACGCACGACTGATCATTGATTGCGTCGTCAGTCAACTCTGGGCCGATCTCCGATTTCTTGAGCGGAATCGTCCAGACTTCAATGTCATCCAATTCCACGATGCCAGAATCATTGGCAGCGTTGATTCGCATTTGTATGGCATTGGTGATGGTCGGTTTCAGTGTTTCGGTGTACTCGCGAAAGTCGATCGGTGGCTTCAGCCCGGATTGTTCGTGAAGTTTCTTAAGTTTCGCTTGGGCCGCTTCCAGTTTGGGTTTCATCTTCTTCGCGGCGGCTTGCATGCGATCGTTCTCCGGTCCGTGCATGCGGCGAGTCCCATGACTCAAGCCAGCAAACACGGCTTGCATTGCGTAGTAATCTTTCTGAGTCAGCGGATCGAACTTGTGGTCATGGCAACGCGCGCAGCCCAGCGTCAGTCCCAACATCACGGCACTGGTCGACTTAATGGTTTCGTCCAAAGTGTCTTGTCGTTGCATTGCCGTTAGCAACGGGTCGGGGCTTTTGTTGCCATCATCTGGGCCGGCGACCAAGAAGCCAGTCGCCGCATCAACCTTCAGCGTATCACCAGCAATCTGCTCGATGATGAATTGATCATAGGGCTTGTCTTCGTTCAGTGATCGAATGACGTAATCTCGATAATGATAGGCCGTGTCGATCAACCCATTGATTTCATAACCAGTCGACTCGGCAAACCGAACGCAATCAAGCCAGTGTTGAGCCCAACGCTCGCCATATCGAGGGCTCTTCAAGATTTCGTCAACGACTCGTTCGTACGCGTTGGGAGAATTGTCGTTGACAAACGCGTTGATTTGCTTTGGCGTCGGCGGCATCCCGTGCATCACGAGATAAACTCGACGTAACAAGGTGTGTTTATCAGCAGGTGTTGAATGCGAGAGCTTAGCGGCGTCCAACTTTCGTTTGATAAAGATGTCGACTTCGTTGGTTGCCCAACCTTGCGAAGCGGAAGCGTCTGGCTTTGCCAATGGTTGCAAAGACCAAAGCCCGCGGCCAACGATTTGAAACAGCGGGGCATCTTTGGGGGTGTTGGCTCCTGCTTTGATCCATTGCCGAATCAATTCGACGTTTTCCTGAGTAACTCGCGGACCGGTCGGAGGCATCTGGTCTGATTCATCGCGGCTCAGAATGCGTTGCAGCAGCGGACTCTTGTCAGGATCGCCAGGAACGATCGCGTCGTCGCCGGAGTCGCCACCGGCGTGAAGTCTTCTCTTCGAGCTTACGGCAAAGCCGCCTTTGTTCACGTCCGAGTGATGGCAGCGCAGGCAGTGCTTTCGAAGAACAGGAGCGACTTGGCGAGAGAAATCAACGTCGCCGCGTGCTGATGATGGATCAATCCAGATTCCTGCCAGCCACGTAATCGCAGAGATGCAAAACATCCTTGGCAAGACACTCATGGAAGCACTCCTGTTGGGATCGATGTCAATCAATCTTCGATGTTGCGGCTGGTTAAAGAAACGGGGACTTCTAATGAGTATAGTTGTTCTCAGATTTCTTCGAAATCAAGCCAGTGTCGACAGTAATCGAACCAACCAAGATTGTTTAACCCGTAGCCGTCGGCGAGGAGCAAATCCAACCTCGTCTGCGGCTACGGGTTAAACGAGCATGTCTTGGTCAATGGCGGGATCGACGTCGATACGTGATAATCTCTGTTATTATTGAGATTCGAACAACGACTGATGAACGCGTTACATTCTAGGACGGTGAAGATGAACTTCTCGACAATCAACCTTCGCATTGGCTTTGTAACAACAGTTTTATTGCCCCATTGTGCTTCGATGTGTCTTGCTGATGAACTCACATCCGACTCAAAGACGAAATGGGTCGAATTGTTTAATGGGAAAGACTTGAAGGGATGGAAAGCCAACACCAAACCAATTTCGTTTTCGGTCGTTGATGGAATGCTGAAGGCTCATGGAAAGCGAGGAATGTCTCACTTGTTTTACGTCGGAGACGATAATCAAGACGACGTGTTCGTCAACTTTGAACTCGAGGCAGAAGTTCGCGCCGATCCCAACTCGAATTCTGGCATCTTCTTTCACACCAACCGCGAGTTGCGAAAGGGAAAGTACCTCAACAAGGGATACGAAGTCCAACTGAACAGCACAGCCAGAGAGAAGCGGAAAACGGGCAGCCTGTACGCGATCGTGGACTTGGACAAATCGCCAGTCGACGAAACGAAGTTGTTTCAAGTGCGCATCAAAGTTGAAGGCAAGCGAATTCAAACTTGGCTGAACAACAAGAAGGTCCTGGATTACACCGAGCCCGCTAAGCCCAATCGTCCAGCATCACGCGCCAAACGGTTGATTGACCCCAAAGGCGGTGCCATCGCACTACAAGCTCACGATCCGGGCAGCGTGTTTTACTTCAAGCGAATTCGGATTCGGAATCTGCCGTAATTGATCAGCGGTCGATCAAGTTTTCGCTGGTTCTTCTTCTGTCTTTGGTTCCGTTTCCATCTTATACAAGCGGATGGCTCCGTCATGGTTGGCGACCGCCAGCGTCTTCTGATTCGGAGCAATATCGACATCGAAACCGGGGGCTCGTTGTTTGAAACGAAGCATGTGGAACGCAACGTCTTCGTCGGCAGTCCAAAACCAAAGGAAGCCACCAGTGCGACTGCCGCCTGAGCTGACGATGAATCCGTCGGGATGAAACTTGACGCCCCATGCCGTACAGACCTCGTCCTTTTCCGGTTTGAGTTCCTTTTGCAGTTTGCCCGATTGCCAGTTGAACAGAAGCACTCGTGCATTGCCGCTGTGAGCAATGCCCTTCTCGCCGATTGCGCCAGCACAAGCTAGCAGAGAACCATCGGCGTTGAAGTCCATGCCGCGGACTCCGCCGACGTCAACCGTGTATTTGATGCTATAAGTGTGAAGCAAGCTGGCATCGACCTCACGAACTTGCTTGCCAGTTTTGACATCCCAATGAAGGACGCGACATTTCAAGTCAGCGGAAATCAAAGACTTGCCGTCGGGATGAAAGGCCACGTTATAAACGTGACAATCGTGGCCCTTGAATTCGTGTATCAGTTTTCCATCTGCGGCAGACCAAACACGGACCATGTTGTCATTGCCGACGCTGGCTACAAGTTGGCCATCAGGGCTGACGGCGACTTTTCGAATCGATCCTTTGTGAGCTTCGAACGAGTGAATCGGGGCTGGCTCGCCAGATCGATTGTTCCAGATCATCAATCGACCGACAAAGTCGCCGGTCGCGAGCCGCTTTGCCATCATCGAAGACTGCGATGCTGGCGACCCAGCTATGGTGGCCCGTCAATTGGACTCGGGCGTCTGCTGGCACTGCTGGAATGGGCGGCGTGCGAGGTTTCTTCTTGGGGTCGGCTGGCGGTTCGACCACGGCCTCTCGCGTGAGATCCCAACGATGTAAGAAATAGTCTCGAGCACCCGCGAATAAGAATGGCGACTTCGGATCGTACCGACAGGCGAGAATCCCGCGGTCATGTTTTAACTCGGCAATCAGCCGAGTCGCCATGGGATCAGCACCATCTGGCTTGGCGATGAATTTGGGTTTGTCTTCGGGAGCCGTCTCTGTCTTCTTATCGCTCATCTGTCTTCCCGTGAATTTGCACGGTCTAACCATAGTAACCCGACGCGCGAGGCAAGGAATGGTCACCGATGCGAACACGTGTGACCAATCCCTCGCTCACGCGTCGGGTTACGAAAAATTGCACGAATCATGAAATGTCGTTTAAGACAAGAGTTCTTTCACGGCACTTCGTTCTGGCGCCGCGATGGGAACATCGTTGCCACCGACATCGTGAGTGGCTGCCGGATCAAGACCGACAGCCTTCATGTACGTGTGAAACATCTCTGCAACATGAACGGGACGATCTTTGATCTCGGTACCGTTGTCATTGGTTGCTCCCAAAACACCGCCGACTTGGATGCCACAACCGCCTAGAACAACGGACCAGTTTGGTGGCCAGTGGTCTCTGCCGTTGTCGGGACGAATTTCTGGTGTTCGCCCGAATTCCGTGATCAGCATGACCAGCGTGGACTCTAACATCCCGCTTTCATCGAGGTCTTGCATTAGGGTCGCAAACGGGCGGTCGAATTCACCGAGCTGCTCTAGATGGAAGTTGAAGTTTTCCATATGCGAGTCGTAGTTATTGTGCGTTACTTGGATACACGTCACGCCTTTCTGCAGCAAGCGTCGCGCGAGCAAACAATGGCGGCCGAAGTCATGTAGTCCGTAGCGTTGCTGATCCTTGGTCGATTCTTTGCCGACGTCGAACAACTCTTTTTGCCGGGTGAGTTGTGCCGCTTGATCGTACGACGATTGATAAGCCTCGGTGTAAGCCGTGCGGCGCTTTTGCGAGAACCGCAAATCGTTGAGCTTTCGCAGGCGATATCGCTCAGCATCCGATGTCTTGTCGAAGGCGGATGGTCGGTCAACATTCAGTGGCGACCGCGCGGCCGCAGCCGAGCTTCAACGCGGGTTGGTGCCTTCGAACGACAAGGCCAAGTCGTGCATCTTGATCTATCTTTGGGGCGGTCCGCCGCAGATGGACATGTGGGATCCGAATCCCGAGGCACCGGAAGGAATCCGTAGTCTATTTCAACCGATCTCCACGACGCTTCCTGGAGTCCACGTCTCGGAGAGAATGCCGCGGTTTGCGAAGTTGACCGATCAAACGGCCATCATTCGTAGCGTTTCGCATGACAGCAACAATCATGAGCCGTCCGTTTATCGGACCTTGACGGGGCATAAAAATACGTCGTTACGAGTTCCGCGGAATGACCGCAACCGCCGCGATTGGCCGAACATGCCGTCGGTGGTTTCGCACTTTCAAGAAACTGGTTCGATCACAATACCCCGCCCGATTGGGCACGAGGGAGTTACTTACAGCGGCACTTATTCCGGCTTCTTGGGACCGCGGTATGACCCGATGGAAGTCGAGGTTGCTGGTGAGTTGAAAGGCCCGCCACCCTTGCCGTTGACTTTGCAAGACGGCGTCTCGAATCAGCGACTGACGGCTCGCCGCGGGCTTCTTGACGTTTTAGAAGACACCGACCGCCGCTTTCAGGCCGAACCGCCCGCAAGGGAAATGGACGACTTTCGCGAGTTGGCTTACAGCATGCTGGGCGGCTCACCGATCAAGGAAGCGTTGCGAATCGACAATGTCGACGCCAAAACACGGGATCGCTACGGCCGCAATGAATGGGGTGAGGCAATCTTAACGGGCAAGCGATTGCTCGAAGCGGGCATGCGACTGGTCACGATCTCTTGGATGTACATTCAAAAGAGCGGCAACGTCGCCAACATCTGGGATAATCACGGTCCGTTCGAAGGCAAGACTGGCTATCAAATGTTGGATGCCGAGTACGGATTGACAACACTCGACCGCGGTTTTGAAGCGTTGGTCGAGGACCTGTCGTCGACCGGTTTACTGGACGAAACGCTGATCGCGATGTATGGCGAGTTTGGTCGCACCCCAAAGATCAACAAGAACAACGGCCGCGACCATTGGGGAGCCGTCCAATCCGCAGTCCTCACTGGCGGAGGCATTCAAGGCGGCCAAGTGTACGGCACGACCGATCGCCAATCGGCATACCCAACATCCAACCCGGTCTCTCCAGAAGACCTGCTGGCGACGATTTATCACGCAATGGGTATCTCGAACGAATCGTTAATCTACGACCAAGCTGACCGGCCCCATCCCGTCATCAACGGCTCGCCGTTGCTGGGTTTGTTTTAGGCTTCATCTTCGTAGCGGAAGTCGCCAAGACTTTCGGCAACACGAGCAC
>PBMZ01000024.1 GCA_002722955.1 Planctomycetaceae bacterium
ACAGTAAATACACTCTGCAAAAGTGTATAAAACAGTAAATACACTTTGCGAAAGTGTATAAAACAGTAAACAACTACATTTTCCTAGAAAACAAAAGAAGCTCCAACCAACGGTATAGAAGGTATAAAATGGAAAAGACCTTTATATCGTTGGTGGAGCTTTTTTCGTGGATATTGAAAATCTACGTCCAAACGGGGCTTTTCGCAATAATGATAAATCTATAACGCCGTTTCTTTCCAGCCGTCTTTGATTGACTCCACTATCATCTTCTCTTCAGGACCGGCATTTTCAGGAACATAGATGTTGTGACTCTCCTTTTCTGTAATTTGAGCATGTACAGTCCAGTCTATGGACTGAAATCCTAACTTCTGAAATCGTTTTGATTGCAATCTAATTAGCTCTTTATCCTTGAACGTTTCATATGCATCACCTTCAAGGAATGAATTCAAACATATCAACGGATTTTTCTTGTGGGTTCTTCCTGTGAGTCTGAACGGATCAGCAATTGCTAGAATACATTTTCCAGTCTTCTCTGAAGCTCCAATTACAGATTTTAAAATTCCTTTCTGAACGCCCTGACCACGATATCTTTCACAAACATAAAGACTTCGGATAATAGAACAATAAAATGTTGAATTTCCAATTTCCTTAACTGTCCTTCTGTCGTCTTCAAGTTTACAGGTTACTGGAAGCGCTCTTTCATCAACCACAAAGAATGCTTTAGGTGTGATAAAATAGAATTCATCATTATCCTTGCGGTAATGATATTGTTCACATAATTGGGCGGATATTGTGCCTTCGTATTGATCCCAATTGATCTTGTCACTCTTAGCCAAATTTTTTTCGTTCCTGACCGATTTGACATTCCGCTGCGCTGGTCTGTCCTTACGTTTTCTCGTTTTCTCTGTGTTTGATTTTCTACGCTTATCTTTTCTCATTTGTTCGTCTCTTTCGACGACGACCATAGATTTGAGGATGCTGCACCATAGTCCCAAAAACACAAGTCTAACAGCTCCCGTGCTTTTGTTCTGACTTTCTTTTTGTTGATTCTTAGCCTGTTCACCCACGTGCCTAGAGCTTTTGTTACTGAAGAATTCGACACGGTAGTTCCATACTGTTCGTACACTTCGTCGAGATAAAACTTAGGACGATGTAAAAATCCGTGTCTGTCTGCTATGGAAAGAATTTTATCTTTATCTGTTTTTGGAACAGGTTGTTTGTCCATGTAATGTCTCCTTCACTGTCTGAATAATGAGTTTTTCCAAAATTGTTACGTGGTTGCGGAAATCTCTCTGGTTTTGATCCTTGACGGACACAACGTCTCCATACAGACCAAAAGAAATGTTGATATCCTGTTTATAGTTTAGAAGTTCTCGGACAAACTTGAATTTTGTGTCGCGTATGGCTTTTGTCCGTACATTCTGAGACAAGACAGAAAACAGGAAATCCTTGAGTCTTCCTGAGTTCAGTTTTACGTATCCTGAAAGATCCGCCCTTGTATCTTTTGTTAATGTTACAGTCAGAAATCTTTCAAGCCCGGTCACAATTTGACGATGACACGAAGAATTGAAACGTCGTGATAAGTCGGAAACGGTCTGTAAATCTGAAGACTGTCTGACCGTATCGATAATCTTGTTTTTTATGTCTTCTGTTATCATGTATTTTCCGTATTTACGTACCGGGAGAGTTTTCCCCGGTGAAGAACAGTTGTTCTTTCCAGTCAGTAAGGTTTGTGGTCAACGTCTGGTAAAGATAGTTTTCATAAATCTAAGACTTAAAATCGCTTGCTGAACTACAACGCTTTTTGACTGACAATGTTTTCTTCACCGGTCCGGGTTGGTCTCCACCATTGCCCGGTTTACTTTTGTTTGACGCCCACGCGTTCCCGTAAACACGCCTCTACCAACCACAGTTCTACATGGATAGGAGAGTCATACCTCATCCAATTACTCTTTTGTACAATTCTGTAGAACACGCGACATTTCCTTACCACTATCGCGATTACGCTTCGCTATTTATTAATACACGAAAACTCTGCAAACATTGAAACTTTGAAAATTCTTCGTATATTTCTCTATAGAGTTATAGTCATTTAAGTCTACTGTTCCTGGCTCAAAATGGAGTTTTCGTCAAGAAACTTCATCTTCATACAGCGAACATAAAATCTTATTTTCGTTGTCGTGCTGACGTGACAAGTTACGGTGATACAAGCACGACACGTCTTTTCTCTCTATTGTTGACAAAACAAAATTCGATATTAGACTAGCGTCTCCGAATCAATACCCTCCATAAAAGGAAAAAAAATGCCTGGATCACCGGGAAAAAAAATCTGTCCGAAATGTCAACTTGAAGTCGGGGTTCGAAAACAGATATGCGAGTGTGGACATGAATTCGAATCAGATACCAAAACGACGAAAACGAAATCAAAAAAGTCCAAAGCGCCGAAAGTGGCCGCCATTGTGGATGTAGTGCTTATTCTCCAAACGAATTCGAAGGCGATCAAGAAATTGGGATCTCTCGACAAATGGTTGGAGTCGGTTAAACCATCTGAAACGGACATAGTTAAAGTCCCAGATGCCGAGCTTGTCAGGTACAAAGAGCAAGTTCGCATTATGCAGCCGATTAATGCAGTTCCAAAAAGGACCGTGACGGCAGTGTGGGATCATCTCAATCCGCAACCTAAAGAGCAGTCTATGAAATCGAAATAGAGTGTAAGTTGTTGTTGTATTCGGGATTTTCTTATTGGTAGCGACGTTCAGAATTAGAGGGATGTTGTGACCAAGGTGGTTTTCAGAAAATAAATGGAGAGGTCAATTGTGGAAGAAACAGCAACCATTATACTAAAGAGTTCATTTGGAGTTTTTTTGCTACTGTATGTAGGTTTCTGTTGGGTGAAGCAGGGAGTACATGTCAAGGAAAAAGGGTGGAAAAGTCGAGAAGAAATGCCCAAAACATTCTGGTTTATGATTAGTTTTTACCTTGTGCTTGCCTTGTCTATGATATTAGGAAATATTTGGTTTTCCCGGTGGTAGTGTGACAACTACAACTGCTGGTCTTCGCTCTCGAAAACGGAATCTTAATCATGGATCGAACTCGCGTTGCCGTATATTTCCGATACAGTTCAAACAAAACCGCACAAAAATAGAACTCCGAATCCCGACAAAAATCTGAGTTACTGGAAGAGTGCATTCGCAGAGACTGGAAAGTCGTTTGGATTGATGGAGACAAAGCAACTTCCGGCGATGCCACGGTCAAACCAAAGCTGGAAGAACTTAAACAGAAAATATCGAAAAAGGAGATTGTTGCTGATGCTCTTTATGTCTCGTCGTGGGACAGACTCACGAGAAAAGACTCATTAGACTACTCTGACGATGTCAGGTGGTTGCGTGACGCTGGTATGAAGTTAGCTATTAAGGATAAAGGCTCGAATCTCATTAGTCTTAACGACAATCAACAATTACTTCTGTTTCAGATGGAAGTTTTTACGGCTAATCAATACCTCAAAGATTTATCGGCCAAAGTGATTTCTGGACAGACTCGGAGATTCAAAGACAAAAAGCTTGGATTTGGTCGTGTCCCGTTTGGTTTTAATAAACAGGAATCAAAAGGCGATTTGGGTTCAACTATTGTTCCCAACGAGGATATTGTTCTTGTTCCGAAAATTTACGAACACGCATTGAAAAACAATGTTCAATCGGCAATAGAGATTCTTCGAAATAGTGAGACGTACAGAAAACGGAGTGCAGAGCCGACATCGGCAATTGTCAAAACTATTCTTCGTAATCCTATCTACATAGGTAAAAGAACATTCCGAGTCGCGGGAGTTGGTAAACACGGAACGATCCGGGACAACAAAACCAACACAACATACAACAAAAACCGGTTAAAAGACGCTGCACTGGTAGTTGATATCTCAGACATAGTCGCTCCGGTTATCGAAGAAGAATTGTTTTTTAAAGTGCAAAATATACTGGACGAAAACTCTTCCCAATGGAAGAAGGGCAAGAGGAAGAATAACCAAAAAAAGAAGTATAAGTATGCGGGGCTTTTAAGGTGCGGTCATTGTGGAGCAAAGTTTGTCGCTGAGAAAAAGTCCAAGCACGTCAACTACGTTTGTCCTCAAAGTAAATCAAAAATGCTACGTTGTAGTGGTGGAAGAAAAACGGTCAGAGAAGAGGAAGTAAAACAGTTTATAGATAAATGGGTAAAGGATACTTGGAACGACACTGGATTTCATATTCACAATTACCGTTCTGCTTTAATTCAGTACCGGCGGTTCCTCCGTCAAAAAGACGGAGTACAAGAATCCGACGTCGCCATCTTAGAGGGTAAGGAAAAGAATCTTAGTCAATTGATGGACTTAGCCTTGAAGTCGTCTGGTGGGATAAATGAGGGACTGTTGAAGAAGATACGGCAAAAGCAAGACGAAATAGATGAAGATAGAGAGTCAATAGAAATAGCAAAATCTAAAACAGTAGATTTTGACTGGTTGAATGAAATAATTGCGAAAAAACCTGAAGAAATAATCGCTGAATATCAACATTCAGAAGAAGACACGAAGTCGTTGCGTCTTTATACAGCGTTAGCCTTTGCTTACGTTTCGAGATTCGAGACGACAAAGACTCTGGTGGAAAAATCAACACCAGACGTGGATAAGAAAGAGATTGATCTTCTGTTTTTTGGAGCATTTGATGACTTTCACCAGACGATTAAGAAGCTGGTTAAGGGCGTTCCGGACCTTGCGTCTCTGGCTGAAGAGGCAGAGTTGACGTTTCGTTCTGATGGAGGACGAAATAGATGTGTTGGCGCTACGTTTACTCAGCGAGGTATCTTGCAAAATATAGACACGCATGAATGCAGCCGCGATAAGGATTGACGCTGTAATGAAAGGGAATGTCAGGCGAGTTGTTCTCGGAAACGATGCTTTTCGATTGATCGTCGATGTACTGAATGGATCGATCGCTTAGGCTCTCGATGTACTCTTGGTCCCATTCGAGTTGGTCGAAGTCACGCTCAACCCGAGTTCGCTGGAAACGGTTCGGTGGATCAATCTGTGAACCGTGACGCACCGCTTCGCTCCCATGAATTAAGTCTCGGAAACGTGAAGATCCTCGGGCTTGAGGTCCTCGATCTGCGCATGTAGCCGCAACATGACGAAGCCTACCACGACGGCAGGTGGACCTTCAAACACAGTCCAGCTCAATGGAAGGCCAGCATGCACATCCACGCCCAACATGACAAAGCCCATCACGACGAGCATCCATGACCAATACTTAATCAATGGTCGATAGCGGCGAATGTCGCATGCAGTCACCAACATCGCTGCCGATAGACCGGCATAGAAAGCAGCCAGAGACCTCGCTAAGTAATTGACGATTGGTGCCTCGGGCATTTCGCCAAGCCCTAAGTGTCCGTGCATCTCGTTCATCACGGAAAAGGGCAAGAAGACTGCAGGAATTGCAAACAGACCAAACACGCCGGCGATTCGCAGAATAATCACTATGAAGCGTTCGGATCGGTTCACATTCCCGCATCCTTTTTCACAGTTTCAAAGCGACGCCCCCGACTTTAAGTCGGGGGTCTTGACGTCTTTGCACTACAACGTTGTTGAGTGCAGAAACGCGGAACGCCTGAATTGAACTCAGGCGCGATCAGCGACGGCTAAACGATGCCCTTCTCGGACAAGAAAGCAATCACATCATCAGCCAACGCGTCAATCCCCTTGTTATCGGCGTCGAGAATCAATTCGGCATTCTCGGGAGCTTCGTACGGATCATCGATTCCCGTGAAACCCTTGATCTCGCCGGCGCGAGCTTTCGCGTACAGGCCTTTCGGGTCGCGAGCTTCGCACGTTTCCAAAGACGCGTTCACGTAGATCTCGATGAACTCGCCTTCGCCCAAGAGTTCTCGGACGGCATCGCGGTCGGATTTGTAGGGCGAGATGAACGCGGTCAAGGTCACGACTCCGGCATCAGCAAAGAGCTTGGCCACTTCGCCGATACGACGAATGTTTTCGGCGCGATCTTCGGCCGAGAAACCCAAGTTCTTGTTCAAACCGTGACGGACGTTATCACCGTCCAAAACGTAGGTGTGCTTGCCCAGTGCATGCAGCTTGTGGTCAACGGTGTTGGCAACCGTGCTCTTGCCTGAAGCACTCAAACCGGTGAACCAGAGCACAGCGCCCCCGTGCCCATTCAGTTTTGCTCGATCTTCTTTCGAGACGGATGATTCATGCCATGTGATGTTGGTAGCTTTTTGTTCTGTCATGTTGTTCTCCGGCATTCGAACCCTGGTGGTTCGCTATTGAAATGATGGTTTGTAGGCGAGAAATTGAATCGACGATGTTAGGCAAACGCGGTCGGCGATGGAAGCGTTGACGCGGTTTTTCGCCCAGCGTCACGTATAGTCCGTCCGAAACAGCGCGATTTTCTCCTCGGGATCATAGAACAACATGATCGCTTGACTTTCGCCGTCGCAATACGAGAAACCTGCCACCTCGCCAATGTATCAAAACGGCGTGCCGCTTTGGTTGACGGGTACTCCCGCAGCTGTCCAGTTTCCAAGCTTTGGCTCACCGCCAAGCTGCCTTATCAGCGCACCACATGAACCGGTCTCTGGATCGAACGGTGTGAACTCGCTGTAGCCGATTCGTCCGTAGTCAAGGAACGCTTGGCGATTCCTTTCCCAAGATTCGAAGCGGACACGGTAGTCTTCTTCGATTTGGTCTTTCTTGTCTGGGAACGCCTTGAAGATCTCGCCCGATTCGTAAGTGAAGTAGTTAAAATCGCCAGCAAACGTGTACTTCCCATTCTCAAAACGAAGTGCGTATTGTCCCTCGCTGTTGTAAACGTCGTGGTGATCGTACGAAAAACAGCCAACGTCAAGTTCAAGAAGCGGTTCGATCGGCGTCACGAAGTGCAACCAAAAGTTGAGGTCTTCGTGTGCAACCGATGCATCGACCGAAACCAGCGGCAAGAGGTGTTTACGATGAAGTCCAAGCGGCTCGTCGAACACATCATCAAATTCCGGGAATGGCCTCAAGAATGGCTGAGCACTTTCGACGTGTTTGTGCATGGTTCACTATCCTAAAACCTGCACGGCGATTGCTTTAGTCCACGTACAGAAATCGATTCGAACTCAGAAGCGCTTGGCAGAAGCTGGCCAGGGCTTGTTCTGACGCGGTGGTTTTGGGCTTCTTGTCCTTTTGGCGTTCGGTCAGGTCGGCAGTTTGCTCTTTGAGGTAAGCTGTCGCCTCTTCGAGTTCCTCGGCTTCGGGTTCGGCGGCGAAGGCTAGGCGCCAGGCGTGTCGTATCTGAGCGGCTTGGTCGTTGCCGGCTTCGGCGATGACGCGCCCGGCGAAGTGCTTGGATTGCTCGACGATGAAATCGCTGTTCATTAGGAACAGGGACTGCGGAGCCACCGTTGACGACGTGCGCTGTTCGCAGTTGGGTGTCATGGCTGGTTCGTCGAAAGTATCAAGCACGGCCAAGGGGCGGCTGCGGCGCTTTTCAACGAAGACGCTCTTGCGGAACTGTTCGCCTTTCATATCGACGACGGCACCGGGACGGCCGGCGTTCAAGTTTTCTTTGCCGATGACAAACTGGCCGACTCGATCGGCCATGACTGGGATCGGTGGGCCATAGCGGTTCGAGTTCAACTTGCCGCTGACAACAAGTACTGAGTCGCGGATCGCTTCTGCTTCCAGCCGGCGGCTGTTCATTCCGCCTAGCAACCGGTTGTCGGGATCGGCAATTCTTAACGCTTCGGAACGCTCGAATGATTGGCGGTAAACGGTCGATGTCATGATCAGGCGATGCAGTCGCTTCAAACTCCAACCCGATTCGACAAATTCTGTGGCGAGCCAATCGAGTAGCTCGGGATGCGACGGTTGCTCGCCCAGCGCACCGAAGTCGCCGGCGCTGGTGACTAAGCCTTTGCCGAAATGATGCATCCACATGCGATTGACCAAGACGCGCGCGACCAACGGGTGCTTGCCGTCCGTCAAGCTCTTGGCCAAAGCCATGCGGCGACCCGATGTCGGGAAGGCTTCGCTGTTACCGGCGATGTCCGGGCGCCCGACGCTCATGGAAACGATCGTCAGCTCAGCCGGCTGCACTTCCTGTCTTGGTTGTTCGTGATCGCCGCGGCTGAAGACAAAGGTCGCGGGGATCTTGCCCGAGACTTCTGTCAACGCGCGGATGAATTCTTCTTTGGGCTTTGTGTCGCGAACCTTCTTCGCGTCGGCCGTCATCTTCTTTAGCTCGTCGGCGGCTTTGCGATCGTAGAGATAGAGCGAGCCGGCCGAGACATTGACGCTGGGATACTTTTGCAGCAGCGCGACTTGCTCGTCGGTGCGTTTCTTTTCCGGAGTCTCTCGCGCGGCACGCACGGTCTCGCGGATATCGTCGGGTAGCTTCGCCAGCTCCTTTTCCAAAGTTCGCTGGATGAACTCGTTCTGCTTGACGACCCGCGCGGCTTCAATCTTCTTCGCTTCTTCTTCGATTTCCTTGGACTTGGCGATGTCTTCATCGGTGTACAACGAAACGCGACGGCTTCGAGGTGTCTTCCACGCTTTCCAATCGTAGGCCGGTTCGAAGATCGCGCGGAACCGATAATAGTCCGGCTGCGAAATCGGGTCGTATCGATGATGGTGGCAACGTGCACAACCAACCGTCAGTCCCAACAGCGACGTCGAAACGATCTTAATCGTGTCAGCAATCACCTCGTTGCGAGCCACCACGTCGCCACTCGACGCAGCCGTGCCATCCGGAGCCATTCGCAAGAAGCCCGTCGCCGTCAGCTTCTCGATCTGCTCATCCGATAAATTGCGATACGGCGGCTTGAGCATCTCGTCGCCAGCCAATTGTTCTTGGATGAAAAGATCAAAGGCTTTGTCATTGTTGAGCGAGCGAATAACGTAATCGCGATACTTAAATGCGTCCGGACGTTGAACGTCTGAATTCGTATAGCCTTCCGAGTCCGAATAGCCGGCGACATCCAGCCAGTGCCGTCCCCATCGATCGCCGTAATGGGGCGAGGCCAACAATCGGTCGACCAACTGCTCGTAGGAGTCCGGCCGTTTGTCATTGAGGAACGCGTCGACTTCCGAGGGGCGCGGAGGCAACCCGATCAGGTCAAAGTAAGCTCGTCGAAGTAACGTCAACCGATCGGCGTCGGCCGCGAATGAGAAGCCGTATTCTTCGAGTCGCTCGAGTACGAAGGTGTCGATCGACGTGCGCACTCGGTTGCGATCTTTCACCTCTGGAAGTGCAGGTCGCTCAATTGGTTGAAAGGACCAAAACGAGCGGTCGTCGTCTGTGATCAAGAAGCCATCGCCGATCGATTCCGGTTCCGGCCGCGCCGTTCGAGCACCGCTGGCGATCCATCTTTCCAAGATCGCGATCTGCTGCGGTGTTAGCTTCTTGGCGTCCTCGCCAGGTGGCATCTCACCACTTTTGACGCGTTCGATCAACGGGCTGTCGCCGGGTTTGGACGGAACAATCGCTGGGCCTGATTCGCCACCCTTGACGATGAATCGCCGCAGTCTTAGATCGAGGCCGCCTTCGATTTCGGTCTCATCGCCGTGGCAGTGAAAGCACATCGCCTTGAGGATTGGACGCACGTCTTTTTCAAAGAGCGGTGCGTCGTCGGCGCGGAGTTGTGTTGTCAACAGAATGGTGACGACGGCGATAAATCTTGATGCGCTCATGATTACCAGTGCAATTGAGCGAGCGAAGCGAGCTGAAGTTCCCTCTCCCCCACTAGCAGTTTCGCTTCGTCATTGATAATCCAGTGGAGAGAGGGTTAGGGTGAGAGGGCCAGTAATCGCTTTGATGCGTGTTGGTTGCCCCTCACTCTAGCCCTCTCCCCACTGGTGAATCCTAAGGAAATAGTAAGCCGCTCGTGGGGAGAGGGGAGCAGTTCTCGCTCACTCGGCAGTTGGCTCAGCTTCTAAGCGTCCGCCAGAGTCCACACGGCGACGTTGTTGTGGCCGACACCGTAGATTCGTTCCCAGTTCTCGATGATCGAGAATCCGTGGACGTGCATTGGCGCCTTGGCCTGCTTAATGACCTTGCCGGTTTTGGCATCGTAGATCGAGATGAAACCGCTGTGGTCTCCGCCAGCTGCGACGAACCAATCGCCGCTGGGATGGAACTCGATCTGCTCGACCAAACCTTTGAACTTGTCGTCGGAGATTTCGTGCACGCGCTTCTTGGCCTGCCAATCGAAAACTTCGATTCGCGATGGTCCGCCCAAGTGGTCGATGTTGCCAATCTTGCCGATGCCACCAGCGGCCAAGAGTTTTGAGTCCTTGGAAAAGGCCAGGCTGCGGATGCCGCCGATCGAGTGGCGTCGTTGCCGCGGGTCCCAGGTATACATGACGGGAGCTTCCAGCTCGCTGATCTTTTTCGCTTCGGCAAGATCCCACACGGCGATGTGGCCAACCTTGTCAGCCGTTGCCATCAGCTTTCCATCTGACGAAATCGTCACTGCGTAGAGCATCGATGGGTATTCGTTCGGAGTCAGCGGCTTGTGCTCGACCAGTTCATTGAGCTTCTCGCCGGATTCCGCGTTCCAAAGCTTGATGAGCATGTCGTCGGCGACGCTGACGATGGTCTTGCCATCGGGCGTAATTTGGATCATGCGGATCCATTTGTCGTGCGCTTTGACCTTGCGAATGAACTCGCGTTTTTCCGTGTTCCACCAAGCAAGGTGTCCGTCGTAGCTACCGCTGACGAGCGTGCTACCGGTTAACGACACGGTGGTGACGTAGCTGGTGTGTCCCTCGCCCGTAAAGGCTTGAGATTCCGCTTTCTCGACCTTAGCGTCTAATTCGTAGACCTTGAAGTCCGAGCTTCCACAGAACAACCGACTGGTCTCCGGCATCCGATCGACACCGAAAAAGATCGACGATTGTTTGTGAGTCCTGATCTCTTTGAGTTTGTTGGGATCAACCATTGGGTGACTCGTGGGAGGTGGGTTTATTTCTTGGGGAAGAGATTAGTTATTAGTTATTTGGGATTAGTCATTTGCTATTGGGATGCTGCGGCGAAGCGTTGTTTAACCCTTAGGCGAGGACTGCTTGGTATGCTCCTCGCCTTCGGCTACAGGTTAAACAATGTTGGCGTTTAGCAGTCGACACTTACGGTCATTATTCAAATGACTAATGACTAATCCCAAATAACTAATGACTAATCTCTTCAAGCACACCATCATCAAACGCACAACTAGGCAAGTACTTCTTCGATCGCTTTGCAGCCGAAGTCAACGATCGGAATCGGTCGCGCGCCGATGTGGTATTCTTTTTCGTGATCGATTCCGAGGGCTCTAAAGATTGTCGCGAAGACGTCACCGGATTTGGTTTCGCCGTCGACAACCGTTTGCCCATCGGGGTCCGTCTTGCCGTAAAACGTGCCGCCTTTGATTCCGCAGCCGCTCAGCGACATGCTCCAGGCGTTGGCAAAGTGGTCGCGACCAAGGCTCGGGTTGATGTTGGGAGTCCGACCGAATTCGGCCAGCGTAATCACCAACGTCGTTTCCAGAAGACCTCGATCCTTTAAGTCCGTCAGCAGTGTCGACATGGCATGATCCAAGTCGGCACATAGCTCTTGATGCGTCTCGAAGTTTTGTCCGTGGCTGTCCCACCAAGCTCGCGCTACCTTGACAAAAGGCGTTCCGGCTTCGACCAAACGACGAGCGATCAAGCATTGTTCGGCGAACTGACGTGGGCCGTACATCTCACGAACCTTGGCTGGTTCTTGTTCAATGTCGAACAACTTCTCGCTGGCCATCAAGCCGCGGACTCGTTGATACGCGCTGGTGTGACTTCCGACGGTTGAAGAAGTCCGCGAACGTGTGAATCGTTTGGCCAACAAGTCACGCAATGCAGCGCGGTCTTTGTGGTCGACGTCGGTGATTGTTTCCAGCCGACGGATGTTTTGAGGAATCATGCTTTCGGCAAGGAACATCGGAGCAAACCGTGATCCCAAGTATCCCGACGTGCCTTTGCGGCGACCTTCCGTCGACGTGTACATCGAGACATAGTCGGGAACTTGGCTGTCGGCGCGTCCCAACTCGCGGGCACAGATGGCACCGATGTCGGGATGTTGAACGCCTTGCTCACGAGCGCGGCCGGTTTCCATCAAAGCGGCTCCACCGCCGTGATCGCCGACGCGTGTATTCAGCGAGCGGATGATCGCCGTGTTGCCCATCATCTTGGACATCTTCGGCAACATTTCGCTGATCTCGACGCCAGGTGCTGACGTTTGGATCTTGGCGAAAGGACCACCGGTTGGACGTCCTGGTTTGGGGTCCCAGGTCTCCAACTGAGATGCTCCGCCGGCAAGCCACAGCAAGATGACATTCTTCTGTTTCCGCTTCAGCTCGCCAGCCATCGCGGGGCTCTTCAAAGCGTCAAGGGCTGTCATGTCCGCGCCAAGAGTCGCGGCGCCGGCTGCTGCCGCTGTGCCCAAGAATCCCCGTCGGCTGACTCCATGTTCGGGTGATCCGCAGAAATTGTTTCTCATGCTATTGGCCTCGTTTTACTTGGCGAGATGGTCTGCTCTGTAGCCTGACTCTCTGAGTCGGGCGTCAACATGCCCGACTCAGAGAGTCAGGCTACGGCTTTTTCTAAGGCAATGACCCGCATATGCGACCTGTGTGTAAGCGTCCCTCGCTCACGCGTCGGTTACCATGCGAAATCGCCCGGTTTACCAACTCTCAATAGTTGAATCGCAACTCGGGGCCTGCGATCAGTGCCCAGAGTATCTGTTTCCAATTATCGTCGTTCTCGTCACGTTTTGATAAATACTGCTCGAAAGCCGCCGCTTCTTCGGATTCGGGGCCTCGTGAGTAAACCGCCCAAAATGCGGCGTCGATCTTTTCCTTTGGCGTTTTCAGCGTCTTGATGTAGCCCAAAAGTCGGTCGCGAGAGTCTCGCAAATAGTTGTTTTGGATGCGATCGCTGTTGCTGATCAACAGAGCTTCGTCGACACCGATTTGAAAGTACTCGCCGGGATACTCGATCAGGCTGGCCAAGCTGTTTGCCGCGTTCTCTAAGTTCTTTCGTTCGTCCGCCCAGTTCTCGGCTTGTAGTTTCTTGTCAAAGTCGTCGGGATTGGAAGTCGAGACGACCATCGACAAACCGTACTGCTTCGGCGTTAGCGCACGAGTCGTTGCGACGGCGAAGTGTTCGGGCGCGGGCTTCTCTATTTTCTGCGTCCATTCACTCGAGCGAGCGTAGGCTTCGGACAAGACGATGCCTCGAATCAATCGTTTCAGGTCGTAATTGTGAGCCGCCAAATCGCGCCGCAACCAATCAAGCAACTCGGGGTGGCTAGCAGGATTCTCGGAATGTAATTGGTCCAAGGGATGCACCAACCCGTGCCCCATGAAACGCGACCAAATGCGATTGGCAATATTGCGAGCGAAGAATTGATCCTCGCCAGCTTTCAAAGCCAGCTCGACCAATTTCGTGCGAGGACTGAAGCCGGGCGTCTTGGCCGGCGGAGCCTTCGCGTCTTTCATTTGTTTCTGGACTTCCGCCGCCTCGGCCTTTTTCTGTTCGGCCGTCTTTTCGACAGCGGGCTCTTTGATCGTCGTGCCCGTCAAGAACATGAAGGCCGCTTGTTTTTCCTCGCCCGAGGTCGTTTTGAATTTGACAAGGCCGTCGTACTTTTCGGCAACGGTGTTCTTCTTCGTCATGTAAGTGCGATTGAAGAACGACGCCATCCCGAAGTAGTGATCTTGCAGCCAATCACCGACAAGCGGATGGTCATGACATTTCGCACAGCCAATGTTGACGCCGAAGAAAACGACGCTGGTGTCATTTGTCAGATCGTCGAGACTCTTGCCACGCAAACGAACAAACGACAGGGCCGTTTTCTGAGCGTCGTCGTTCTCGACACCGAGCATCATTTCGCGGAACAACTTATCCCACGAGCGGTTCTCTTTGGCTGCGGCCCGCAAGTACTCTTGCCAGTCGCCGCCGCCGTTGTAATCGCCGGGCAGCAGCATTTCGTCCAATTGGTTGCTGTGGTGATAGACGAAATCTGGACTTGCGAGCAATCGATCGACGAGGTCCGTCCACTTTCGAGGTGACTTGGAAGCGACGTACTGCTTTGTTTCGTGCATTCCCGGCACGCGACCCGCCAAGTCAAGCGTCAAGCGGCGAATGAGGTTTGCATCGGTGATCCTTGCCGCCGGCTGAATCTTTTCATCGGCCCAAGCTTTTCGGATATAATGGTCGATGGCTTCGTTGATCGGAGTGCTGGCTGGAAGTAGATCGTCAGCGTGCGCGAAGCTGGGCAACGCACCAACACAAAGCAATCCAAGAATGGAACAGAGAATCTTCATAACACTGTCGAGAACGCGCACGCTTTGAGTGTTTGTCTGAACGACAAGACGCAACACCTCAAGTGGGCGCGATTTAGGTAGGAAAATCGGCAAATGGATTTTACAGGCGGGAATAGTACACTAGCAAGTATTGATCTATTGATCAATTAGATCCGCCGCGTGACTCCCGGTTACGATCCCAGAACCCCCGACGTAAAGTCGGGGGCGGGACGGCAGGTTTCGGGTTGTCAGTGGCGCAATCCGTTGTGTTCAACCGAGGTACATCATGCTTCGACCGTTCACATGCATCTTTCTGCTATCCATCGCCGTCGGTTGCCAAAGCGAGCCGCCGACGCCAACGACGATCACAGTGACAAAGGAAGAACTGCGATTTGATCCAAAAACAGTCAAACCCAGCAAGGCCACTCTTGGCTGGGGTTTAGGGTCAGGAACGGTCGAGGTCCTCGGACGCGAGGCTGGTAGTTGCCTTTTCGAGTACACTGACGAGATCGAGGGCGGCTACTCGGTCTACAAAGTCAGCGTGCCCGTCGACTCGGGACCGGTTTGGGTTCGCTACGAAAACTCAATTGACTATGGGACTTACACCGAATCCGGGCTATTGACTTCGTTCTCGCTAGAGAAGGCACGGAAAGTCCGAACGGGCAATCTCCACGAGGGTTTGGAACAGCCAGTAAAGTAAGGTCATGCAAGCAGCCACGATCCTTGTCTACGAACCATCGCGACGTTGGGTGCCCGAGTTGCAGCGGAAATTCGAAGGCGAGGACGTTCGCATCAGAGCTTGCCGGTCGCTCGCGGACCTCTCGAAACAAATCCGCGAGGAAGCTCAGGCGGGCTTCGATCTGCAAGGCGTCGTCGTCATCGATCTGAAGTCGGGAGCGGCCGAGTGTCTGCAATTCTTGGGTTCGGCAGCCGGACAATCTCGCGATTGGGCCAAAGTCGTGATCGGCTCGAAGCAGAATGCCGAGTTGGAATGGCCACTGCGAGAGCTGGGTGCCGTCGGTTTTTTCTCGGAATTCGTGCCAGGCAGCGAGTTGTCACGCCTGTGCCGTAGACATTTGGCCTCGCGAGCGGAATACTAGCGAAGGAACAATTTGTCATTAGTTATTTGTCAATGACAGTCATTGACAAATAACTAATGACAAATTGTTCCTCCCAACTTCCGCATCCCAATAGCGCCCCGATCGACACCATGAGCAACTTGACCGAATCCGCAATCCTCGACTGTCTCAAAGATATCAACGACCCTGAAATTGGCCGGCCGCTTTCCGAGCTGGGAATGCTCAAGCGAGCGGCCGCTAACGATGACGGATCGATCAACGTCGACATTGATTTGCCCACGCATGCTTACCCTGGCCGTGAGCGAATCACCGACGCGATCCAATCCGCGATCTCGGCAAAACTTCCCGAGGCTGGTGCGACCAGCGTGAACTTCACGGCCACAGTCCAAGGCGTCGACTCGGGCGGCAAGATCGGCCTTCAGGTCAAGAACGTCATTGCCGTTGGCAGTGGCAAGGGTGGCGTTGGCAAGAGCACGACAGCCGCGAGCCTCGCTTATGGTCTGAAGCACTTCGGAGCCAAGGTTGGTTTGATGGATGCCGACGTTTATGGTCCCAGCATTCCTCACCTGGTTGGTGCCAAGGGCGAGCCAAACATCGAAGAGCGGCAAACCTCGCAAGGCCACACGATTAGCCGCATTCAACCGATTGAGCACGATGGCCTCAAACTGATGTCGATCGGCTTCATGATCCAGGAAGACCAAGCCGTCATTTGGCGCGGTCCGATGCTGCACAAGCTCTTGACCCAATTCTTGCAAGACACGGACTGGGGTGAGTTGGACTACTTGATCATCGACCTTCCGCCGGGCACGGGCGATGTCTCGCTGACGCTTTCGCAATTGCTGGGTTTAGCTGGAGCCGTGGTTGTCTGCACGCCGCAAAAGGTAGCGCTGCTGGACGCGGTAAAGGCTGTCAGCATGTTCAATCAGGTCAAGATCCCAATCCTTGGCATTATCGAGAATATGTCGGGCGACATCTTCGGCCGCGGTGGAGCGAAAGAGGCTGCCGATGGTTTGAGCATTCCATTTCTGGGCGAAGTTCCCTCGGACGCTGACATCCGTATCAAAGGCGACGATGGGCAGATCGCAGCATTGTTTGAAACGGACAACCCCGCTCGCGAACACTTGCTGCACGTTGTCGAAAACGTGGCTATCCAAATCGCCAAGTCGATCATGGAAACGCCGCGAATGCCGACGCTGGAAATCATTTGAGGGCGACGTCGACAAAGGAGTTACCAAAACGCGGCTTGTTTCAAGATTTCGCGCTGCGCGCGATTCTTGAATGCGCCTCTCTGTGAGCCGATGACGTCCACAAAGATCCCCATTTTAGTTGCGCGAATCCCTTGGCTAGCAAACTGACATTCCTGGACCGCGTTCCCGGTTGCCGCCGAATGCTGCGAATGCCGCGTCAACTTTGCCGCTTGAATCCGTTCGATGGCGACTGCATTCCCAAGCCAGTCCGCTTGTTTCATCCAGGATCCGGGCGTCCGACCGTTCCGTTTCCGACCCCGTGGAACTTTTCCGAGCCGATCCGAATTCTTGAAACGTACTTTTGGGGCGCGGACGAAGATCAAGGTCCTGGTCGGCACAACCGCTATCTAGATTTTCCCGGTTTCGCTCCCGTCCTGGTCACGAGAGATCCTGGGATCATTCGAGCCATCACAACGAACACCGGAGATAAACAAGGCCAGTTTGATCGCGACACTCTTCCCTCAACAGGAATCGCTCGAGCAACGGGCAAGGACACATTGCTGTTCGGCAACGGTCCAATTTGGCGCCGACAACGAAAGCTCGCCGCTTCGCCGTTCGGCAAGACGTCACTGTTTCAGCCTGAGATGTTTCACGAGTTCGAGGATACGTTTCGCCAAACAATTTTGGCGCGACTCGAAGCGCTGCGGAATCATTTGGCACAAAGCGGTGAGTCCAGCATCCGCATCGAACTTGAACCCGAAATCAAGACCGTGATGCTCGAGATGCTGGTCAACAACTTCTTCGGCGCCGAGTTGACTTATGACGAGTTGAGAAATCGGCACGTGCCAGCACTCGAACGTGTCATCGATCATATTGTTCGAGACACCGTCATAAACCGCTTGGGAATCCCATTGCAGTGGCTTCCCAGTTACAGCGAACGCGTCTCCCAATCGAAGAAAGATTACGCCGCCTTCGAAGAGCTCACCGATGTGTCCTTAGCCGCACGTCACGAACAGAAGGGATTGTGGAAGCAGTTCAAGTCGGATGCGCCCGACAAGGCACTTCGCAGCAATGTTAAAGTTTTCCTGGCGGGAGCATTAGAAGCCACAACTTCGTACGCAACTTGGGCGCTTTCGCATTTAGCTCGAAATCAAAAGGCGCAGGAACAGGTCTACGATGAAGTCAAGGACGTCGAGGAGTACACGCCCGAAGAATTGGATCACGCCAACTACTTCAACTATTGCCTGAACGAAACATTGCGGCTGACGCCATCATTGTACTTTTTGCCTCGGCGAGCCAGTGCAGATACTTGGATTGAGACATCGGATGGTCGTCGATTGAAGATTCCATTCGGAACGCACGTGTTGCTCGACGTCTGGCACGCCAACCGGCACGAGGATCATTGGGGCGTGGATGTCACTGGCTTTCCCGCCGACGAATTCGCACCCGATCGTTGGATCAACTTAGCCGCTCAGGGCCGAGGCTCGAAAGATACGCTGCACTTCGGCTTCGGCCACGGCCCTCGAGTTTGTCCAGGAAAGCATTTGGGCCAACTGGAAGTGGGCCTGGTCGTTGGTGCCATCGTCAAGAAGTTCAAATTCCGCGCCGTACACGCAGAAAATAAAGTTCGCGCTGGCGTTTCGACGAAACCTGCGGATGGCACGCTGGTGGACCTGGAGTTGCGCTAGAAGCCCGGCTTTTTGGAAAAGCCGGGCTTCTTCACGCTCAAAGATAAAAGTCGCGGTGCCTGAATCAGACACCGCGACGGAACTAATCAAAGTTGTTCGCAGACGGACTAGCTCTCGTACTTCATCAGAATCTCGGGTGCTTCCACACCGGTGAGAGCTGAGAAGCCACCGTTGGCGACTTCAGCACCGAGCTTGGTGACGGTCTTGTAGTACTTGCCGTTGGGCAACTCGCCCGTGATCTCACGTCGCAGGTCTTGGCACATGACGTCCGCAGCAAGATGCACGATGCCGTCGTCGCTCTTTCCAGCGAACATACAGGTCGTCAACATCACGACCATGCTTTGAATTCGCAGCGACAACGCCGCCATCTCGCACTGGCGATCGGCCAAACCCAGTTGGTGTTTGGTCATCAACGAATCGATCTGCAAACGACTCTTGCGGAGTGCTTTGGCCGCGAACTCGGCGTGTTCTCGCAGATTGCTTGGCAGGTTTGGCAAGTTCATGCTACCCGAGGCGAAGACTTGTGAAGCACGCCACTTGCTGTAGTTCAGCAGCGGGCCCTTCAGTGCCCATGCATGAGCCGGGTTCAACGGATTGGGCTTCTTGATGCCAGCAGCTTGAAGTGCGTAGCCGATAGGCTCGAAGAACTTCTTGCCGTGTTCTTTAATCAACGATTTGAAGAACGCCATTCCGAGCATCTCGCCTTCACCTTCGTAAATACACGGGGCGAGGAATTCATGCACGTAATCGCCGAACAGATGGCCTTCCAAGAAAGCACGTCCGCCATGCGTCTTCATATAGAGTTCAATGGCCGCTTCCTTTTGAGCTTCGCTGCCGAAGATCTTAGCGACGATACATTCCATCTCGCCGCGATAACCTTCGTCGAGTAACCATGCACACCACTCGACCAACGCATCGCAGGCAACGATCAAAGCGGACATGCGACCGATGCGGCGCTGTACTAACTCGCGTTTGACGATCGAGGCACCATAGGTTCGGCGGAACTCGGCCCACGGCAACATGCTGGCCAACATGACACGCATCGTTCCGGCGGCGTTGGCACATAGGGCAACACGACCGCGGTTCAAACCGTGATAGGCGATCGTCAAGCCGTCACCGCGGCTGGGCTCAAGCAAATTTTCGCGTGGGACCTTGAAGTCCTTGAACTTCAGTCCGTTGTTGTATGACTGACGAAGTGCGTACAGACCATACTTGACGACTTGGAAGTTCTCGTTTTCCTCGTCCGGCAAATCGGCGATGAGCACCGCGGGCTTGCCTTCGATCAAGCACACCAAACCCACCGTGCGTCCAGGCACCGCGTTCGTGATGAACAGCTTTTCGCCGTTCACAACGTAGTGCGCCCCATCCAATTTGGCTTCGGTCTTGAGTGCTGTCAGGTCCGATCCCGCACATGGTTCCGTCAACGCGAACGCGGAAAGACGTTCACCGCTGGCTAGCTTTGGTAGGTAGCGGAGTTTTTGGTCGGCGTTACCGAAAGCACGCAGCGGATCGACGGCACCGATACATCCGTGTACTGATGCCAATCCGGCCACTGTCGGATCGACGGTCGCCATTTGAGTCAAGAACTTGGCGAAGTCGACGAACGACGAACCTTGCCCGCCGAATTCTTTATCGACTAACAAGCCCCAATAGCCGGCTTCACCCAAGGCGGCCAATGACTCGTCCGAGATCTTCTTGTTCTCATCCAACAGCGTTCCGTTCTCGCGTCGGGTTCTGATCGCATTGAGCGAATCATCCATGACCTTGCGAACGTCGGGATCGGGCGTCGTGTCCTTCGCGTAGAACACGTTGGCGTCTAAGTTGTCGCTCCAGACGGCCAAGTGAGCTGGACTTCCGGACGTTTGGTATTTGGGTGCGAACAGTGCTTCAACCTGCTCGTCCGCTTTGTCAACGGCACCAGTTGACCGCGCTTCTTCTTCGCTCTTACCACTGAGCTTGAGTGCGGTTTCGACGAATGATTGTTCGTTTTCGCTCGCAGGAGACTCGCCTTGCGGTTGACTGGAGGCTGCCGTGGCCGGTTTCTTTTCCGATTCTGTTTGCAGTTCTGGCATGTCTCTGCTCCTTGTTGATACAAAAACTAAACGTGTTTCCAGGAGAACGAGCAAAACTGGTGTGTGGACCAATCTTTCTCGTGTGAATTACGTCACGCCACGGCGACTTCGGGATGATTGACTGGGCCATTGTCATTCTGAGTCAACGGCACAAATCCTTGACCGCCGGCGGCAATGTTCTTTAACGCTTCCGAAGGCGCCAACCTCGAATTCTTCTCGGCATAGTGCGATAAAGTCGTCACAATAGAATCGACACCAACCGAGTCCGCGTATCGCAATGGGCCACCTCGGAAAGGCGCGAAACCTGTACCGAAGACCATAGCGATATCCACGTCTTCCGGACGCGCCGCCATGCCTTCTTCCAAGCACATCGCGGCTTCGTTAATGACTGGATAAATCAAGCGTTTGATGATTTCATCTTGAGTCAACGAGCCGTCGACAGCGCCGCTTTCTCGTCGCATTTCCCCGACCACGTTGCCGATGGCAGGATTGAGTTGCTTGCCTTCTTTTGTCTTCTTCAAAAGCTTGACCTTGCCGGAACCCTCGCCCGAGTTGATGTGTTGCAAGCGTTTCCACAAATCGGCTTGAGCCATTCGATCGCCATAGGCGGCTTGCATGTTTTCGGCAACGTGCGCGGCAACATCAACACCGACCAACTGAGTTAATTCCAATGGCCCCATCGGCATGCCGAAAGCGATGGCTGCTCGCTCGATGGCCATGGGATCATCGACCTCAAGCAATAAGAATCCGGCTTCGTTCATGTATGGTGAGAGCAATCGATTGACCAGGAATCCGGTGCAGTCACCGGCGACGACACCGGTCTTACCCAACCGTTGTACCAAAGCAAACGCGGTCGCCAAGGCGTGATCGCTGGTCTGTGGTGTTCGAATAACTTCAATCAACGGCATCTTGTGTGGAGGATTGAAAAAGTGAAGTCCAACGATGCGTTCGGGATGCGGAATATCTCGAGCGATATCTTCCACAAGCAGCGAACTGGTGTTGGTCGCTAAAACGGTTTCGGGGCCGGTCGCTTCCGCCAACTCACGAAAGACCTGACGTTTGATGTCAAGATCTTCGATCACCGCCTCGATGACGATGTCGGCATTCTTCAGACCGCGGTAATCGATAGTCGGGCTGATGTGATCGAGAGCATTCATGGCCTCGACCTTGGAAAGGCGTTTGCGTTTGACGTCTTTGCCGACAAGATCGCGGACGGTCTTCATCCCGTTGCTGACGAAGTCGGTCTTGATGTCTTTTAGTCGCGTCCAAATTCCTTTCTTCGCCATCAGCAATGCGATGCCGGCTCCCATAGCTCCGGCACCGAGAACAGCACCGCGCTGGATGGAATTGGCTTCACGTTTGACGGTTAAATCGGCGGGCGGCTTTTTCGCTTCTTCTTGCAAGAAGAACAGCCGCATGCATTCCGTCGTGACCGGATTGGCACCTAGTTTCGAGACCGTTTGCGATTCGATCTGAAATGCCTTCGCCAAATTCGCGCCGCGAGCAGCTTGCAGACAATCGAGCACAGCAAAAGGTGCCGGATAATGACCGTTTGTGTTCTTTTGGACTTGCTCGCGCGCCTTCTTCAAGGCGAAATTACACGCGGGTCCCGTCGCCATTAGCTTTTGTTTCATTCCCTTCTTCTTGGGGCGGAACAATTTGGCCTCGGCTGAACGAGGGTTGGATGAGGCAAGAATGGTCTTCATGATCTTCGCGCCGACCATCTGCAAAGCTTCTGGCGGCACAACATCATGAACCAATCCGCGTGAGCGGGCTTGGAATCCATTGATCCGCTTGCCCGTCAGAATCAGCTGCATGCCTTCAATGAAACCGACCAGCTTTGGCAACCGGACCGTTCCGCCCCAGCCAGGAATCAGTCCGAGCATAACTTCTGGCAAACCCAGTAAAGTCTTCGGATCGTTCGCGGCGATGCGGTAATCGCAGGCCATGGCAAACTCAAGCCCGCCACCCAGGCAAGCACCGGAAATCAATGCGACCGTCGTGACACCAAGATCCTCGACTTGTTGAAAGACCTTTTGTCCGTATTCCGAGATTTCCCGCGCGGCATCTTCACTGTTGAGATCTTTGAGTTCCGTGACATCGGCACCGACGATGAAGTTGCCTTTCTTGCCGCTATAAAACAACACGCCTTTAATGGTCGAGTTACCTTTGATGAGCACAACGAGTCCAGAGAGATCGTCCAGCGCCTGGCGATTGAACGCGTTGACTGGTCGATCTTCTTGTTCAATTCGAACTCGAAGAATCCCGTCTACCGGTTCACCGTAATGCCACATTGAAATCTGCCTTGTTGGGATACCGAAAGAGATTTGTCATAAGTTATTCGTCATTAGTCATTGTTTCTCGTTCCCAAGTAGAGCTTGGGGCCGAGAGTCAACGAGAATCACAATGACAGATGACAAATAACTAATGACTAATGACTAATAATTCCCGCTCCTATGCCGCTACTCTTTCCACCACCATCGCGCCGCCCTGCCCGCCGCCAATGCAAAGCGTTGCAAGACCGGTCGCCTTATCTCTTCGTTTCAACTCGTGAAGCATCGTCAAGATCAGTCGCGCGCCGGTCGCGCCAACAGGATGACCTAAGGCGATCGCTCCGCCGTTGACGTTCAACTTTTCTTCAGGGATATGTCCCAAGTGTTCCGCTCCGATGGCGTTGGTGCATCCATCTGGCGGGTTCTCGAAGCCACGCGTACACGCCAATACTTGCGCCGCGAATGCTTCGTTGATTTCCACAAGGTCCATGTCGTCGCTGTGCATGTCCGCATCTTGAAGTGCTCGAGCCGATGCGTAGACGGGACCAAGCCCCATCCGAGACGGATCGCAACCTGCATAGGCGTAACTGCGGATGCGGCCGATTGGTTCATAGCCCAATTGCTCGGCGTATTCGGCATCCATCAGCAATAGGGCAACCGCACCATCAGTGACTTGGCAAGCGTTTCCAACCGTGACCGTTCCCCACTTCCGATCAAAGTAAGGCTTCAGCCTCTCAAGCCGCTTCATGCTTTGATCTTCGCGAGGTCCGATGTCGGCGCTGATAGCCGCCGACTTGGGTTCGGGATAAATCGTCATCGTCTCGTCGGCAAGTCGCGCTTGATCCCACGCCTGAACGGCCTTCTCGTGGCTCTTCAATGCGAACTCGTCTTGTTCTTGCCGGCTGATATCGTATTCGCGAGCCAGCTTGTCGGCGGTATCTCCCATCATCATGCCGGTGACGGGATCCGTCAGCCCCATCTTGATTCCAATTTGAGGCGTCAGGTCGCGAGCCTTGATCTTCCACAACGCTTTCAGTTTTTGCATCGCGGATTTGGCTTTGGTGACGGCGAACAGTTTGTCCGAAAACGTCTTGCTCCAAAACACGGGAATGTGGCTCATCGAGTCAACGCCCACCGCGATCACACACTTGGCGCGGCCGGATGTGATTCGGTCATAAGCTTGAGTGACGCATTCCATGCCGCTGGCACAGTTGCGACTGACTGTGTGAGCAATTTTGTCCTTGGGGATTCCCGCTCTCAACGCGATGACTCGAGCAACATTGGCGGCGTCAACAGGAGACGCGACGTTGCCACAGATCAGCTCGTCGACTTCCGCCGGATCCAAGTCGTGGCGATCGATGATCTCGCGAACGACCAATCGTCCCAACTCGGGAGCCGGCGTACTGCCAAGCTTCGTTCCCGCCTGGACGAACGGCGTCCGAATACCCGCGACGATGACCGCTTCTGACATGGTGTTGGCTCCAGTTCTTGGTTGATGGCGTGTTAGAGCTTTGTTGCAAGGGAAGAATTAGTCACTAATTATTTGCCATTCTTCATATGTCATTTGAAGGGTCGGAATTGATGCAACGCGCTGGCATGTTTTTCCAATAGCAAATGACGAATGACAAAAAACGAATGACTAATTCTTCCTTCTTCTGTTCCAACTACGCCGCGCGTTTTCTCAACTCGAAGCGTCTTAACTTGCCCAGGAAATTCTTCGGCAGGTCATCGCAGAATTCAATGGATTGAGGCACCTTATACGAGGCCATTCGCTTGTTGCAGTACATTCTCAGCAAAGCGGGGTTGACTTCCTCATCCTCTTCGGCAACGACGAAGGCAACGACGCGATCTCCATACAAGCGGTCTGGCATTCCCACGACGGCACATTCTCTTACCCCGGGATGTGTCTCCAAGATTTGCTCGACCTCAGTAGGGAAAACGTTTAGGCCGCCAGAGATGATCATGTCTTTCTTGCGATCAACCAGCGTGAAGTAGCCGTCTTCGTTCATCTTGGCCATGTCGCCCGTGTGCAACCAGCCGTCGCGAAGAACCATCGACGTCTCTTCTTCGTTCTTCAAGTAACCCTGCATGACTTGGGGTCCACGGATCGCTAACTCGCCGACTTCGCCAACGGGTAGCTCGACCAAGCCCGTTTCTTTATCCACGACCTTGGCTTCGGTGTTGGGCAAGGGAACTCCAATGCTGCCCGCGATCGCTGTGGAATCGGGTGGGTTCGTGTGTGTCACCGGCGAGGCCTCGGAGAGACCGTAGCCTTCAAAGATCGTCGCTCCCGTGCGTTCTTGGAACTCTTCCTTCAGGCTGGATTCCAGTGGCGACGCTCCGGAGAACACAAACTGCAAGCCTTGGATGTTTCGCTTGCGGTTCTTCATTTCCTCGCACAGCGAGGCAATCATGAAGGGCACCATCGGTGCAACGCTGGGCTTCCACTTTTGCATCACGCGAAAGACCCGCTTGGGATCGAAGCGTGCTTGTAATAATAACGTGGCACCACCAGCTACAGCCGAGGTCAACGCCACGGTGGCTCCGAAAACGTGGAAGAACGGCAGAACCGCCAGCATGGTCTCGCGGCCAGGTTCCAAACCACACCAGACATGCAACTGAGCCACGTTGGCGTGCAAGTTGGTATGGGTGAGGACCGCAATCTTGGGCGTTCCCGTTGTGCCGCCCGTAGGCTGCAGAATCGCTGGTAACTCCGTGTCACTCAGCAGCGGCTCTTCGATCACGCCAGCGCGTCGATGATACAGGTTCTTGAATTTCAAGACGGTCGTCTGCTCATCACTCTTGCGGCGTTTGCTCAGTTTAACTTTGATTTGATACGGCCACCGCATGTACGGCGGCAAATGCGTCGAGAGACTGCAAACAACCAGCAACGGAATCTCGCGTTGTTCGAGCAACTCCAAGATCGGCGCGATACGAAGATCGAGACCGAAGACCGCTTTGACACCGGCCGTGTCTGCCAGTTCGACTAAGTCCTTTACTGACAACAGGGGACTCGCCGGAACAACCTGGGCTCCGATCCAATGCAGCGCGAAGAAAGCCACCACGAACTCGGGCGAGTTGGGGAGCACCACCAACACGCGATCTCCTGGCGAGATACCTCGTTCGTGAAGATTGGCCGCAACGCGTTGGACGCGTTTCTTGAGCTTCTGATAAGTCCAATTGGCGCCAAAGTAGCGCAGCGCGATGCGTTCAGGAAAACGGTTTGCGGCTAAGCAAAGCAGCTTTTCGAGCCGTAGAGCTTCGAACTCAATTCCGGCTGGAACATCCCCTGGATAGGCTGTGTGCCAGCGGAACTCCGGCGTACCCCATCTCTGTTTGAGTGGGAATACCGATTTGTCTAGACGTGCAGTCAACGCTTCATCGATCGAAGCCATCAAGTCGCCCTCCGTGGCATGACATTGGCTCACGATCTTCCTGCTTGACGATTGAAATTGTCGCGAGCTTGACTGCGTCGCTGATCGAACCAGACGGTCTCTAGCCGAGTCCGTTAAAACGGGCCAGGCACCACCGCCAATGGTCTATCAACGCAAGTCAAATTCACGGCCGCCAATGCATCAAAACGGCATGGACCAGATCGAATGATGGGAATTGGGTGATGGGAATATTGTTACGGTAATTGAAGTGCGAATACCCCAAATCAGGCATGCCGCCATTCAACAACCCAGCGAAATGTGAGCGTCAACTGGCGATTGCACAGCCCGAAAAGCCACATTGGCGAACAGACGGCGCAATTTGCATGCGAACCAATATCAAGTATTGAATTCTTCGGCAATATCATTAAATCAAGATTAACCGGATCAGCCGTTACAATCGGAAAAGTCGCAGAAACCTGCGACTTGCGTGCTGGCGAGTAAAGTGAAGCGAAGCTCAAATCCATTGCGGAAGCCTTGGCGGCTCCATTAGCCGTGTTCGTTACCATCAATTGTTAAGTCCAGTGTCAATCTGGAAGCAACTCTCTATAATGATCATCCGTTAGGACTCCGTTTTTGACAGCGTCGTCACAAAGAACTATGTTGTGCGACCTACACACCCAACTCCTTGAGCTGCTATGAAGTTCGTTTCCGTGTCGATTCTGGTTGTTGCAGTTCTCGGACTCTTGGCGCACGTGGGTGGGCTTTACGTCGTTGTCACCGCGGTACGGCAGGTTTTGCGGTAGAGCTTCGAAACCGCGAAATTGTGTCACATGACACCGCACACACAATTGGGCTTTTCGCCCATGTCATCGGCATTGCGCTCAGTGCCGTCATTCTTGGAGGGGCGGTCATGCTGCTCCGTAATGGAAACGTCCGCCTTTGCAAGCTTCTTGGAGTTGGAGTCTCGATCCCAGCGTTTGCGCCGTTCTTTGGACTCGCATTTCCACTTGGGATTGCCGCAATGGTTGTGGGCGTAAGGGCAGGTCGGCGATAGCGAACCGACCACCGAGCCCTAATCGCACAACAATTTAGGATTTGAAGCGGCTGGAGTTTGCGCGGAATGTTCTTGGGAGTTGTCAGCCCTGCTTCAAATCCCAAGCCAACGGCGCAGGGCGCCACGCAGATTCGCATTCCCACAAATTGGGTGCTTCGCTATTCTACGCAGACTTCTCTCCATCTCGATGATGTCGTGGTAGCTCTTCTCGGTTGCCAAGACATCCCACTCCACAAAGCCCTCTCTCCGTTCCTCCCCAATTCCATTTGTCGCAATTGTTTACATCGTTAGAGTCGCGCACCCTACCGCGGACTCTGGTTTCAGTTGCGCACTGCCTTGCCTAAGCCAACATTGTCCGGCAAAGGGTAAGGTGCGGAGTTTCAGCGATGTTTCTGTCCCCGTGGCTTCGAAGTCTGAAAACGCGAGTCTCTCAACATCCGCGACGCCGGCGCAAACGGCAGTCCCCCTCGGTCGAGCGTTTCGAGGATCGTGTCTTGCTGACGTCGTTTATCGTCAACAGTACTGACGACACCACCGATGCGAATCCTGGTGATGGCATCGCCGCTGATTCGAACGGCAACACAACACTGCGCGCGGCAATTCAGGAAGCGAATGCCTTAGCTGGCAGCGATACAATTATCTTGCCCGCAGGCAACTACACGCTCACGATTCCAGGAGCCGACGAGGATCTTTCCGCCACCGGCGACCTGGACGTCATTGGAAGGCTGCTGATCGTCGGAGCTGGCGCCGATGAAACAATTATCGACGCCGACGAGATCGATCGAGCGCTAGACGTTTCGAACGCCGGCAGCCTCAGGATTTCGGACGTCACCGTTCAGAACGGTCTCGCATTCAATGCAGGCGGCATTCAAAATCGCGGTGCCTTGGAAGTCGTCAACAGCGTGATCACCAGCAACGACGTGACGGGAGCAACGAACTCTGTTGGTGGTGGCATTGGCAATGCGGGTGGTGAAGTGCTGATCATTAACTCGGTTGTCTCCGAAAACACGGCCACGGTCCACGGCGCCGGCATTTACAACAACTTCGGCGAGATCACGATTCTCGAGGGATCGCAGATCATCGAAAACTCGGCTGATGGAGACGGCGGTGGCATCAGTAACTTCGGCGGCATCATCGCCATCGATGACACACTGATCGACAACAACTCGGCAGGCAGCTTCGGTGGCGGCATCAGCAACGATGGCAGCCTGGACGAAGTCAACCCGGGCACGATCAATGTCTCGAACAGCACGATCTCTGCCAACACCAGCGAAGATGCTGGCGGCGGCATTTATAACTTCAACGGTGCATTGCTGACGATCTTGGATTCGACGATTGGCAACAATATCTCGTCAACGTTTGGTGGCGGTATCGAGAACTCGGGATCATTCCTGGTGATTGAAGGAAGCACGATTTCTGGCAATAGCGCTGTTCAAAACGCCGGAGGTATTGATAACGATTTCGGCGTCTTGCGAATCGACGACAGTCTGGTAATCAACAACGCGGCCGGAGTCGACGGCGGCGGAATCGACATCTTTAGCGGATCGGCTGCGATCGTGCATACAACGATCACTGGCAACACGGCTCAACAAGGCGGCGGAGGGATTGTCGCGTTCAACGATGCAGCAGTAACCCTTGTCGGCAATACCATCATCAACAATCAAGCGGGGGACACCGCCGGCGGTGGTGTCTTGAATTTGGGGACTCTTGAGGCTGGCAACAATATCATCGCGGGGAATGTTTCGGATGACGATGGGCCCGATGTCTTCGGTGCTTTCACATCGCTAGGGAATAACTTGGTGGGCGACCCATCGGACTCGATAGGTTTTTCCGATGGCGTAAGTAGTGATCAAGTTGGTACTTCGTCTACACCGCTCGACCCTCAATTGGGAACTTTGGCTGACAATGGTGGACCGACACTTTCATTCGCACCGCTCCAGGGAAGTCCTGTTATCGACGCGGGCGTCTTGACTTCGCAACTGAGATCGCTGTTCATCGACGAGCTTGTCGATCAACGTCAAGAGCCACGCAATCTCGATGGTGACAACGATGGCGAATTCTTGCCGGACATTGGTGCCGTCGAGTTCGACACGATCTCGAAGAACACGTTTAGCGTGGATTCGACGATTGACTCTCGTGATGCGGATATTGGTGACGGACTGGCCGAGGACAGTTCGGGAGCGACATCACTGCGAGCCGCCGTGCAAGAAGCCAATGATCGCACGGGAGAAGATGTCATTATCCTGCCGGCCGGAACCTTCCGTTTGGCATTCTCCGCAACTGGTGAAGACGAAGCTCGCAGCGGCGACCTGGATATCACTGACACGCTAACAATCATCGGAGCCGGCGATGACGAAACGCTTATCGACGGTGCCGAGTTAGATCGCGTGTTTCACGTGTTCCCGGACGTGACGTTGAACCTCAGTGGAGTCAAAATCACCAATGGGTTGGCGACCACTGGCGCGGGCATCCTGATCGACGGTGGCACTGTTGAAATCACCGATAGCAAAGTCACCGGAAATTCCGCCGAAGGGTCTGAGGACATTTCCGGCGGTGGTATCACAAACAATGCGGGAACGTTGCTGCTAACTGATAGCGTGGTCAGTTTTAACTCCAGCGAAATGAATGGCGGCGGTATCTCGAATCTGGGCGGGACGGTAACGCTGGAGAACACCAAAGTCTCGAAGAATACGGCGACCATCTTTGGTGGTGGTCTCGCCAGTGTTGGCGGGACGGTAGTCATAGGTGACCAAAGCAATGTCACGATGAATACCTCGACGGACGACGGCGGCGGTTTGCATTTGTCGGCAAGCGCCACGGCAACAATCGACTCAAGCACAATTACGGACAACGACTCCGGAGACTTCGGCGGCGGCATTCACTTAGATCAAGCAACGGCCAACATTGTCGACACAACGATCAGTGACAACACCGCAGCGCAATCTGGGGGTGGCCTCAACAGCGAACGCGGCGTCTTGACGATCTCAACATCGACAATTAGTGGTAACACCGCCGGATTGGACGGCGGTGGTATTGATTCCTTCGCGGCAGACACAACGATTTCGACATCGACAATTAGTGGCAACTCGGCCGGTCAAAACGGCGGCGGCATCGTCAACTTCAGCGGGGGCGCAACTCGGCTAACCAATGTTACCATCGCCAACAATCAAGCCGACGGCATCGGCGGCGGCATCAACAATCTCGGCGCACTTAGCGTTCGGAATTCGATCATTGCCATGAACACGGCTTCATCCGGTAACGACTTCGCCGGCATCGTGTTCTCTCAAGGATCAAACTTAGTCGGCGACGCGACGGGTAGCAGTGGGTTGCTGCCGGAAGGGTTAAATGCGGATCGGTTCGGTATCTCGACCGAGCCACTCGATCCACTGATCGCACCGCTGGCCGATAATGGTGGCACCACGCAAACTCACCAACTGCTTACCGGCAGTCCAGCCATCGATGCGGCCAACTCTTCGTTTGCCGACGTCTTCGAAGACCAAAGCGGTAACCCCCGAGTGCTTGACGGAACGTTCGATAACGACTTCGTGGCCGACATCGGTGCGACCGAGTTCAACGAAGTCATTGTCAATAATGAAGGCGACACGGCAATTCGAGTCTTCCGAAACGGCCTCGGTTTGATTTTCGCCGACGCAGACACGGGGGCATTTCTGTTCGGAGCAGAAATCGGGACGATGAATGCAATTGTCATCAATGGGTCTGTCGAGTCGGACCGGCTCGTTGCGGACTTTGTTGGCGGCAACCCGATTCCCGCCGGTGGCTTAACTTTTGACGGTGGTGATGCCAATGACGACGGGCCAACCGGCTCGCTGGAAATCGTCAGCGGTGACGCCAATGACATCGCCTATTCATTCGACAATGCCACCGATGGCTCCATCGTCATCGACGGCACGACGCTTTCGTTTGCTGGCACGGGTTCGATCACGGATGACCTTCAGTCGGTCGCGCGAAGTTTCACGTTCAGTGATGCTGACGACGACATCACGTTAACGGACAATGTGATTCCGGTCGTCGAAGGCGTCGAAGAAGACACAAGCTTTCTGAATGACGATGTCTCAAGGTTCTCGGGAACGACGTCGCCAACGGTGGACTTTCGGAATCCGTCAGGTTCGCTGTCTTTCGACACGAACGCGGGCGATGACCGTGTCATCATCGAGGCTTTGGATGGCGATTTCTCCGCAGTCATCTCGGTCAGCGGCGGAGACGGCGATGACATGATCGACACGTCGGCGGTTGCTACCAACTCGACACTGGACGGCGGCAGTGGAAACGATGAACTCACATCAGGCGCTGGAACCGATGTTCTCACCGGCGGCGAGGGCGACGATGAATTGAGTGCCGGCGTCGGCAACGATCAAATCGACGGACAGGGCGGAACGGACACGATCGTGGAATCAGCCGACGTCGACTTCTTATTGACGGATGGCTCGCTAGATGGGCTTGGCAACGATTCATTAGTGAGTGTTGAGGCCGCGCGATTGACGGGCGGTGCTAGTGACAACTCGATCGATGCCAGTGGATTCTCGGGAGCAACTCGGCTGCGGGGTGGCAGCGGTGATGACCAACTGACCGGTGGCAGTGGCGACGATCGGCTGATTGGCGAAGCTGGTGCTGACGTCCTCTCTGGTCGCGTTGGAAACGATCAATAGTTTGGCGGGGCTGGCGATGATCGACTCAGCGGTGGCAGTGGTGACGACATCCTGAACGGCCAAGGTGGCAGCGACACCTTGGTAGAGATTGCGGATGCGGACTTCGTTCTGACCGATGACGCACTGAGTGGCTCGGGTGCTGACTCGATGACAAAGATCGAAGCCGCGCAGTTGACGGGCGGTGCGAGCAGCAATCGGTTGGATGCCAGCAGTTTCTCAGGATCGGTCAAGCTCAAAGGTGGCGCGGGCAATGACTTGCTGATCGGGTCCGCGCAAGACGACGTCTTAATTGGCGGCGGGGGCGATGACCGACTCGAAGCCGGAAGCGGCAACGATGTGGCATTCGGCGGCACTGGTGATGATAAACTGATCGGTGCCGCTGGCAACGACACCTTGAATGGACAATCTGGAAAGGACACGATCTTGGTCACGGTCGATAGTGATTTGACCTTGAGCGATCGGCAATTGACTGGAGAAGGCACGGACCGTTTGACCGCCGTCGAGATGGCGCGACTCTCGACCGGTGCTTCCGACAACCGCATCGATGCGCGTGAGTTCAGTGGTGGCACCACACTGCTTTCTGGTGCGGGCAACGACATCATCTTGGGCGGAAGCGGCGATGATCGCATCAACGGTGGAGACGGCGACGATCAAATTGTTGGCAACGCCGGCCATGACTTCGTGAAAGGAAGCAACGGCAACGACAGCATCAACGGCAACGACGGGGATGACACCATCGATGCAGGTGGCGGCAACGACATCATCGCCGGTGATGCTGGCAGCGATGAATTGCACGGCGGTGAAGGCACGGACACGATGCAAGGAGACGCAGGCAACGATTCGTTGTCCGGTCAAGAAGGCAATGACATCCTTGTAGGTGGTAACGGCGATGATCAAATCTTCGGAAACGCTGGGGCCGATGTACTGCTTGGCGGAGACGGAAGTGACACGCTCAAGGGTGGCTCGTCACCAGATATCTTGCTGGGCGAAAACGGCGACGACGTGATCGATGGCCAAGGAAGTGTTGACGCCGTCAGCGGCGGATTGGGCGAGGACACGTTAACTGCCTTAACGGCCGAGATCAACGAGAACTTGACCTTTCGATTTTAGATCGGTGGCCGGAAGTACAATCACGTAGCGATAGCGATTCGATTGTGTTGTCGCTTAGAACACAGTCACTCGCGCTTCGTACTTGTCTTGATTCTAGGTCTTGGGTGTCTCTTCGAGGGCCGCTGGCTTGCCCGCGTAGACGTTGATCAAATTACGGACTTCCGTCATCAATGCGTCTCGCGACAACGGGCCCTTTTGCAAGATTCGGTTGACCTGCCCAGTCAGCACGTTTCGTTCATGGACGGTCAAGTCTTTCGCCGTCAACACGATGATCGGAATGTTGCGATACGCATCGTCTTGACGCAACTGATGAAGAAACTCGAAACCATCCATCTCTGGCATCATTAGATCGAGCAATATAACGTCAGGCGTGTTTTCCTTGACTCGCGAAAGAGCGGCAATTCCATTCTCTGCTTCTGAAACAATCCATCCGGATCTTGAAAGCGTTCGATCCAATAGTTTGCGTGTCGACTCGTCATCTTCCACCACCAGCACGCGCCGATTATCGACGCCACAGATGCGATTGAGAACGGTTACTAAACGGTTTCGGTCGATTGGCTTTGTCAGGTAGTCGGAAACTCCCAACGCGAAGCCAAGCTCTTCCGAGCAACGCACGACCAGCGTGTTCGCCCCTTGCTCGACCAACGATTGTACCGTGCTGGCCAATTCGGTGATTAATTCGGGAACGTCGAATTCCTCGACATACAATTCGATGCGGCCAGCTTCAATCTTTGATAAGTCCAAGATGTCGCTAATCACAGACAGCAGATGTCTGCCGGCCAAATGAATTTTCGTGACGTCCTCGACGTGTTCGTTTTAGCCGTCGTCTTCGAGCTCCTCTTGCAACATTTCGCTATAGCCGATGATCGCGTTCAACGGAGTTCGCAGTTCGTGACTCATATTGGCCAGGAATTGACTCTTCGCTCGATTGGCCAAGACGGCGTCTTCCTTAGCTTCATGCAACTGCTGTTCGTAGCGCTTTCTCAAGGTGACGTCTCGAAGAATCCCGGTGTAAAAGCCTGATGCTTCGAGCTTCGCGTCGGTAACGGTAATCTCGAGCGGAAAGGTCGAGCCATCGTTGCGGTGCCCAGTTAGTTCTCGCGGTTGAATGTCGAGGCCCGTTTGTGGCAACAGCTGCGATGTCGCCAACGAGCCACCGTCGATGCCCAAAAGGGCGAAAACAGGGCGTCCAATCAATAGCGACTCTTGATATCCAAACATCCGCGAAGTGCTCGGGTTCACCGAAATGATGTGATACGTCTCCCGCGAAAACGTGATGATTGCGTCCGTCGCCGTCCGCACGATGGTGTCTGTCTTGGCGATGGCGACCTCCAACGCTCCCATCACTCGGTTGTAACGATCGGCGATTTGTCCGACTTCGGTGAAGGGCTCGACCGGAGCTCTTAGGCTGAGGTCGCCTGTTTGAACTTGCCTGTTCATGGCGCGGAACAAGTCGATGAATTCGGTCGTCGCTCCGTGCTCGGCAACATTTAAGCCAACGTGCTCATCCTCTTCACTGACCCGCAACGAAATCAAAGGATCAACGATCTTGAGAATCAGGAAGGCCACTCCGAAAGCCCACGCAAAGCAGACGCCGACTCCCAAGAGTTGAACTGTAAATTGTTGCCCGACACTTAGACCCGTGCCGAGTGTCTTGAAGTCACCATAGATGGCAACGGCCAGCGTGCCCCAAGCTCCAGCAAATCCATGCACACTGATGGCGCCAATGACGTCATCAACTTTCAGGCGAATCAAGAGCAAGCTGGCTGCCAACATGATGACCGCGCCGGTTGCACCAATGCCCACAGCCGAGGCAGCGGTCACCGCATGACAAGAGGCCGTAATCGAAACGAGACCAGCTAAGCCACCATTCACGACGATCTCGACATCGGCTCGACCATGTTGCCCCCAACTGATTAGCAACGCCGTCGCCATCCCGGCGGAACCCGACAAGATTGTGTTGGCGATAATTTGTGGAACAGAAGTGTCCATCGACAACGTGCTGCCGCCGTTGAATCCGAACCAACCAATCCACAGCAGCAACGCACCTAAGATTGCAACCGGCAAGTCATGACCAGGAATTGTCTGCGGTTCGCCGTTCTCATCAAAACGACCACGTCTCGGGCCGATCACCAACACCACCGCCAACGCAACCCAACCGCCGATACTGTGAACGACGGTCGAGCCAGCAAAGTCAACAAAGCCTTTCGCGGCTAACCACCCTGGTTCGCCTTGAAAAATTCCTCCCCAAGCCCAGTGGCCAAATAGGGTATAGATCAAACCCGAAAGCATTACAGCGACGATCATGTAGCCGCTGAATTTCATTCTTTCAACAACAGCACCAGAGACGATTGTGGTTGCAGTACCACAAAAAGCCGCTTGGAACAGAAAGAATGCGGCTAGCCACATGCCACCTTGTCCGACGTTCGCTAAGAAGTCGGTTGTGCCGAACCAGCCGCCTTTGGTGGCACCAAACATAATGCCGAAGCCAAAAGCCCAGAACAGCAAGACAGACAGACCGAAGTCTGTGGTATTTTTGATCGCAACGTTGATGCTGTTCTTGGCACGCGTCAAACCGGATTCAAGACACATGAATCCCGCTTGCATCAGAAACACCAAGCCCGCACTGACGACGACCCAAGCGACATCGACTGGGGTCTTTTCCATGGTCCGTTCCTCGATTCACCAAGAGGCTGACATTCGGACAAAGCTTGGCTCGTAAGATGGCGACGTTAACTCGTCGTGTGACTTCACCCTACTTTTGATCGGCCAACGAAAGTCATTGGTGTGAATCAAGCAACAGAAGGGACGATTATAGAGGGAGGCATTTAGCCTCAAATAGAAGATCGCGGTAAGCAGTCGTTCAAGTGGGGAAACTCCCCATCACTGATCACTCCGGAATGAGCGTGCCTTCTTTCTTCAACAGAGTGAGCCAACGATTGACGCTCGCCTGTCGACGAGGCTCTGAAGCGTTGGCCCGAAAGTCGTTGCGCTTTCCCGTAATCGCCTGGATGTGATAAATCGCCAACTCACGAATCGCAATGTGATCATGCTGCAACCAAGACACCAAATTGTGCGAGGTGTACTTGTTCGTTCCACTCTTCTTTTCATATCCCCAAAGCAACTCGTACATCGTGTCGATGTCGTTCGGTTGGAAATACTTCGACAGCGCGTCTCTCAACAACTTGCGGTTCTCGACGGCTGTCGGCAACCATGTTCGCAATCCATGAATCGCCGCCATTCGAGATTCCTCGTGCTCAGACTGCGCGATTGCTTGAACCAATGCCTCGTGATTGTTGGTCAATGCCAAGCATTGAACGGCAAGTTCCGAAATGCGTGGGCGAGGTGCCTTGATGACGGCAGGCATGAACAATCCGATCGCTTGTTCGTCATCAAACTCGCGTTCAAATAACTTAGCGGATTGCTGCGTTACACGAGTCGACTTCTTTAGATCGTCGAGCCATTCGGGGACATCCAAAAGAGGCTCCTTTGGCTGCACCTGTTCCGGGTCTTTCGCGGCTTCGCGTAACTCGGGAGTCAGCGGTCGCCAGTCGCGGATTTCGATTGTCTCGGCCTCGCCCGATGACGAGATCCAGCGGACCGAACCACTCACCACATACAACGCACCGTCGTACGAGTAACGACCGAGATCCTGTTCCAACTTCGTGGCCGCTCGTCGATCGATCTGAATACCACATCGAGCATCCGGCGTAAGCAGCTCAAGCCGCCAGTACTCGTCGTTGATTTGAACGCCAAGCACAGGATGCTCGTCCGGGTTAATGCTCATGGCAGGTCCAGCTTCGAAGCTGATCTTTCCGCGAACGATTTCAAAGCCATTCAATCCCGCGTTGGTCGCGCCCAATGTACGTACGGCGGTGTTGCCTTGCATCTTAACCCGACACATGCCGTCTCCCACATCCAAGACATTGGTGTAAGGTTCCGGTGTCGCGACCCACTGATTGTTGGGAACGGCCTGTCGATTTGGAAAAACAAACCAGCCACTACGCTCGACATCGTAATGCAACATGACACCGTCCGGAGACGTGAACTTGACGGGCAAGGCAGGCTCTTGGATTGGCGTTGGCAGTGCTGGTTTTACCGAGTTGTTGGCAACATCCTTAGGCTCTGGCGTCACTGTCGTCGGCGACTCGATGGTGTCGGGAGCCGCAGGCGTTTCACTCGCATTCGCAGTTGGAGTTGCCGTGGCGTTGTTGTCAGCCACCGTTGGTGTTTCGATTGGGAGTGATGGTGCCGTCGGCGTCTCCACAGGCGGAGTCTCTTCCGTCACGGATTCCACTTCTTTGGGGGGAGTCTCGAAGGGAACTTCTGGCAAGTCCGCCGGCGGAGTTGCATTTAACCCGCCCGGAATCTTCGGTGTCGTTGAGTTGGTCGCGTCAGCAATATCTGTTGTGGTTGTTTCAGCAACAGCATTGTCGATCTTCGGTTCCGAATTCCCTTCGGGAACTGTGGGTTCGCCCTCATCGTTACTCGCAATAGGCGTTTGCACGTGACCCATACTGCCGTCACTGCGACCTCTAAACATTTGTGGCAGGCCTGACGAATCCTCGAGGAATAAAGTGCTGACCCAAATGCCAAACAACAACATGACGCACACGGGAACAACGACACGTTTCCAGACAGGTTTCGGTTTCAGATAGTCCGGGATCTGATCGTCGAACGAGCCGGGTTTCTTTGTTGGAGCCTTCGCGGCTGGTCGTCCATTTGTACGTGGTTCTTTCTCGACGGCTTGCTTTGCTTTCGGCCCCAGCGAATAAATACGTTCGCGCATTTCGGGCAAGACCTCGACAGGCTCACCCAATACCAAAGTCAGGATTTGATGGCAGGCCGCGACTTCCGCCAAGTGGACATCAGACTCGAGACACACACGTTCAATATCGGCCACATTTTCAGGTGGCAGTGTGTTGTCGAGGTACTCGGAAACAGAATTCGGATCCAATCCTGCACCGGGACCGCTGACTTCAGGTGCCGTCAAACGACGCTGTCTCATGACGTCGCGAATGCGACTAATCAATTCGCTGGCAAAACTACTCTCGGTCGCCTTCTGCCCAATTTCGCGAGCGTCGGACGGGTCCAAGATGTCGTCGAGGTACGCCAACAAAGTTCTGAGTGTTAACCGCATGACTTGACCTGTTGTGAATGGATTTGTGTCCTGCGTGCCCGGCAACTTGCCACACGCGGCGCGTCTACCTTTAATAGTGGCAATCCATGCGGCATTTCGTACAAAATTGCCGACAACAACGCAGATTTTCTCAATGGGAGCGGCACGATGCGATTTGAGCGGCAGATTCTGCTGGCGGCGTTTGCGATTCTTGGGCTCACCTGGTTTCAATCGGCGGAATCTGCCGAAAAGACCTCCCAACGCGTTCTTTTGCTGGGGCAAAAACCGGACGGCCATCCACGGATGACTCACGAATACACTCCGGCGATGCGGATTTTGACGAAACTACTGAGTCAGCATAAAGGCATTCACACGATCGCCGTCAGTGCTGACGAGCCTTGGAAGGATGGACCCGAACTACTGGACGGCGCTGATGCCGTCGTTGTGTTTCTTTCCGAAGGAGCCAAGTGGCTCCATCAAGACGCCGCGCGTCTTGATGCCTTCAAACAACTGGCCAAGCGAAAGGCCGGCTTGATCTGTCTGCATTGGGGCATGGGAACTCGCAACGCGGATTACATCGAGGATTACGTCAACTTGTTCGGCGGCTGCCACGGCGGACCTGACCGCAAGTACAAAGTCGTCACCACCGACATGAAGATCGCCACACCAAAGCACCCGATCCTGAATGGAGTCAAACCGCTGAAGCTGAAGGAAGAGTTTTACTACACGCTGAAGCGCCCGAAGAATGTCGACAACATTGTCCCGCTAATTCGAGTCCACATTGACGGCGCCGATCATACAGTTGGCTGGGCCTGGGAACGCCCGGACGGCGGACGCTCGTTCGGATTCAGCGGTCTCCACTTTCACGAGAACTGGCGTCATGCTCAGTATCAACGCATGATAACCCAAGCCATCTTGTGGAGTTTGAAGCGGCAGATCCCCGATGGCGGGATTGATCCCATCTTGGAAGCGTCGGACATCGCATTGCCCAAGAAGTGACGTTCACATCTTCCTGTGTTGAACGGCAGCCGAGGCGACGTGCTGAATCGACAGCGAATGAAAAAAAGACAGCGAATATCAGTGACCATTCGCTGTCTCTTTCGATTCGCTGTCGATTACCTCGCATGCGATCAAATCCGCCGTTCCTCTTGATTGCCCAGCTTCACATCGTTATGCATGTTAGGAACGCTCGAAGCAAACAAACTTGAACACTCAATTGAAGGAATCCATCATGAGAAAAATGCTCCACGTCACGCTTGCCCTGGCTGTATTGTCGCTCGGTTGCGCTGATGCCAATGCCGGTTTGTTCTCGTTGCTGTTCGGAAAGAAGTCGACGTGCAAGAAAGTCGTCGTCAAGCCGTGCAAGAAGCAAGCTGCTGCGAAATCGGATTGCAAAGGATCCAAGAAAGACGCGAAGGGCGGCGGCCTTTCCAAGTCTGCGGCCGACGCTCCTGAAGCTGGCAAAAAGAAGCAGCCTTACGAAGAAGCTCCGCCCGCTCCCAAGAAGCCGGCAGCAAAGAAGGCAGCACCCAAGAAAGAAGCTGCTCCAAAAGCTGCAGAAAAGAAATAGATTCGATTGATCGAAACAGTCAACAAAAAACACAGTCAACAAAAAACCGGCCCGCAAAAGTGGGCCGGTTTTTTCATTGAGTACCCCGTAGGGGATTTGAACCCCTGTCTCAGCCGTGAGAGGGCTGTGTCCTGGGCCGAGCTAGACGAACGGGGCGTCGAGTCGAATTAAACTTTCTACTCGGACATCTGGCGTAAGTCAACTGAGTGCACCGTCATCGTAGCGGAGGAGCGCGAGCCGCCCGGTTTGCAAAGTCTCTCGAGCTCAGAAGCCCGGGTTCTCCAAGAAGCCGAGCTTCTCTGCACGCATCTCTTCGGAGCATCTTTTTCGTTCCACTGCAGCCTTGAACTTTCCGACGAATCCGGCAGAATCGAGGTTTGGTAATTGGCAACCTTCGATTCACAGGAAAACTTCGATGAAGAAAAATCCCGTCAAGGCAGCTCTTCGTGACGGACAACCTCAAGTTGGCACGTGGCTTTCATTTGGCAACGTCTTCGCGTGTCGCTTGATGGCGCGAATTGGGTTTCCATGGCTCACATTGGATATCGAACACTCGCCCATCGATTGGAGCGACGCGGCACTGTGTTTCGGCGCGATCGCCGATGCGGGCTGTGTGCCGTTGGCACGAGTGCCGCGGGGCGACCATGATCACATCAAGCGAGTCCTGGACGCAGGCGCTCATGGAATCGTCGTCCCGATGGTGAACACCGTCGAAGAAGCCAAAGCAGCCATTGCGGCGGCCAAGTATCCTCCAGCCGGAAATCGATCCGTCGGTGGTGCCTTGCACGCAATGAATTTCGACGCCACTGCTGGCGATTACTACAAGTATGCCAACGACAATGTGTTGGTCGTCTTGCAAACCGAATCCCCCGAAGGTGTCGAAAACGCGGAAGAGATCTACGCTCTGCCAGGAGTCGATGCGATCTTCGTTGGTCCGAATGACCTGACCTTCCAAATGCGAGGTCCCGACGGACAAGACCCGACACCGGACGAGTTGGAAGCCATGCTGCAACGCGTCTTGGCTGCTGGCAAGAAAACCGGAACCCCGGTTGGCCTTCATGTGCAAACTACCGAAATGGTCGAGAGCCGTATCGCTGAAGGCTGGCAATTCATCGCGTTGGCTAGCGAACTGAAGATGATGATCTCAAAAGCTCAGGAATTTGTATCCGCACTCAACCTGAAGAGCGGCGGCGATTTGGCGCGGTATTGATATGGCCAGCGACCGACTTTCGACAGGAATCCCCGAGTTAGATCAATTGCTCGGTGGCGGGTTGCTGCCTGGAACGCTCACAGTAGTGCTTGGTGCCACCGGCATCGGCAAGACACAGTTGGGTATTCAATTTGCCCGGCAAGGCCAAAGCCAAGAGGGGGAATCGGGCATTATCTTCGATATGACGTCCCGCGGTGACTCGCAGAATCATCGAGACTACGCGGAGCGTTTGTTCGACTGGGACTTGCGCAAGCGACCCGTTGAACGAATCAGCCCAAACAGTGTTTGGAGCCGCGAAGAGTCTCGCTACGACGCAATGCACATCTTCCGTCGCAGCGGAAAACGTGTCACGATCAGCGACATGGAACACGACGACTGGAAGGAGTGGAAAGTCGAGTTGGCCAAGAAGATCGACATGGCCATTGGCTACTTCTACGGCAACTTCATTCACGGAGTTCGTCGTTGCGTAATGGATGGGATCGAGCCGTCCGAGAAACCCAGAGATTCGTTCCAGTTCCATATGTTTGAATACGTCTATCACCAAATCCTGCGCAAAGAGGCTGACTGGGTGGCTCGGGATTTGTTCCGTGCCGAGTTCCGCAAAAACGCGGAAACGGTCGAGCAGCACATGTACGACCACAACGACATCGGCTGCCTTTTGCTTTACACCAGCCACGAGGTGATGTTGGACGATATGCTTAGCCGCCCCATCGAAAGTGGCGATGTGCTCTCCAATGCCAACACGATTATCTTGATGGGCAAGACACGCGACGGAAACCGCATGGGACGCTCGCTGCACGTCGCGAAACATCGAGGCAGCGCGTGCGACGAATCGATCGTGCCTTTCGAGATCACCGAAGATGGCATCAAGCTCGCTTGAATGACCAATGGAAGACTCACAGATCCGTCTCTCCCATGGTCATTCCGAATCGTCACAAGCGATAGAATCGCTAAAGTTTCCCACTCATTGGTTCGATGAGAAGTCGTATACGAACCAATTCCAACAGGGGAACTCCGTCATGTCGATTTTCAAAGACAATTCCGAATCCATCGGACGCACTCCACTTGTCACCATCAACCGACTGACGAACGGCCTGAATGCCAACATTGTGGCCAAGATCGAAGGCCGCAACCCATCCTACAGCGTCAAATGCCGAATCGGCGCCGCCATGATTTGGGACGGCGAGAAATCCGGTGCGCTGAAGCCGGGCATGCAAGTTGTCGAGCCCACCAGTGGAAACACGGGAATCGCGCTGGCCTATGTTTGCGCCGCTCGCGGATATAGCTTGACACTAACGATGCCGGACACGATGTCGATGGAACGACGTCAGATGTTGCAGTCCTTCGGTGGCAACTTGATTCTGACTCCAGGTGCGGAAGGAATGAAGGGAGCCATTACGAAGGCCGAGGAACTCGCACAACAACCCGGCTACTTTATGCCGCAGCAATTCAAGAATCCCGCCAATCCTGACATCCACGTGAAGACCACCGGACCTGAAATCTGGAACGACACCGAAGGAAACGTGGACATCCTAATCAGTGGCGTCGGCACTGGCGGCACGATCACCGGCGTTTCTCGATATCTGAAGCAACATCAAAACCATCCGTTGTATTCGATCGCTGTCGAACCAACAGAAAGTCCTGTTCTTTCCGGCGGCGATCCTGGCAAGCATCGCATTCAAGGCATCGGTGCCGGATTCGTACCGGATGTCCTTGACCAAGAATTGATCGACGAAGTCGTTCAAGTCACGAGCAACGAAGCCTTCGCCATGGCTCCAAGATTAGCTCGAGAAGAAGGCATCAGCTGCGGCATCAGTTCCGGTGCAGCAATGGCAGCAGCCGTGAAAGTTGCCCAGCGTCCCGAAAGCGCCGGCAAAACGATCGTCGTGATCCTTCCCGATTCGGGCGAGCGATATCTGTCCACACCCCTATTCCACACGGACAGCCAAAGCAAAGCGGCGTGATCTGCAGTTTCCCACGGATAGTTGGAGTACAGGCTTTAGCCGCCAAGCGCGGCGAGTCGGCCAAACATGCAAAAGCGCCTAAAGGCTGGACTCCAACTCCCATGCGCAGAGCAGCAGCTTAGCTCCAATGCTGAGCACGAGTGTCAGCGAATTGAGCGAGCGTTTGCTTGGGAGTTCCGTCCGCTGAGATCAGACCGGAATTGGGATATTCGTGCGGGCCGGCGTCGCTTAGGTTGCCCCAGAAGATGCCGACAACGGATTGTTTCGCCATCAACAATGGCAAGTGTGCATCGAGCCACTCGGCTTGCATTTGCTGGCTCCATGCGGACTTCCATCCAGCGGGGTCGACTTGAACGTCGGCATCTGCGTGTTCGTCCGCGGTAGTTGCCGATGGAGCAATTAGCGTCACGTGGAGTGGAATTTCTAGCGTACTCCACTGATCGATCATGCGGGAAAAGTCGAGCACATCGCGCGAGGCTGAGCCGCGTGAGGAATAACCCACCGCGACTTCTAAGTTGACTCCCGAGAGACCAACGCCACATCGCAACAGGGCGTCGATGAATTGTGCTGGCGAGAGTCGGTGTTGGCCACGAGCTTGGTACTCGCCCCATGGCTGGTCGACTCGAATCAACAGCTTCGCCTCTTCGTCAACTTGCCGAGCAACTTCGAGTGTTCGCGCCACCAGAGTTAAACGGTTTTCTTCGTTCAATTGCAAAGCACCACCCGTGTTGACTCGGGACGAGATTTCCCAAGTGCGGATCTTGCCGAGGTATCGAGAGATCGCGGTCTCGACATAATCACACAAGAAGCTTTGCAAGTTGAAGAAATCGTGTTCCCACTGAGAGAGCCACGCGGGCAAGCCGCCTGGGGACATGTCCAACAGCGGGCCGCCTCGCATCAGCATCTTGTTTTCGGTGCACCAATCAACTTGTTCGTCGTAGAGTTCCCAGAAGTATTCGCCTTCGGCGGGCTCGACGTGTTTCCAGGAAACGGGGATCGATGCGGCCGTGAACTTGGTGCAGATTTGGCTTGGCCATTCGTTGCCGGGAACGGTGTTCCCCAAATTGCAGCCAAGCGATGCAGGCAATTGTTGAGAGCGATGCCGACGCACGGCCAACCGCTGCTCGATGTATGCATCGACTAAGAGTTCCGCAGCCTTGCATGATTTAACGATGGCTTGGCTTGCCAGTTCGCTGGATTTGGCAGCATCGCCCTGTAAGCAAACTGCCTGAGCAAACAGCTTGTGCGACTCTTTGTGAATGGGAAAGAACTCGTCGGGAATCTTCATTCCCACGCCTTCCCATGTCGCTAGCTGATTTCGAACTTGGCAGATTTTGCCGCGAGCCAATTCGACCGTGAGGTTGTAAGCTTCGTCCTGTTCCCGCAAGCATGAGGTCGTCACAACCGGGCGGCCGAAGCCTTCGACAGGCCAAGCAATGTGCAGCTTCCCGCTATCGCCAGCTTGTCGACGGCACGCGATCACATTTCCCTCGACCTCGATGCGCGTCGGAAAAACGCGACCGTCAAAACCGCTTATGTAAGCGCGATGCAGTTCCGGCCATTCATCCAGCAATGAAGCGGGATGAACTTCGAATCTCATGACACCCATTCAGGGACCCGACGACGGATAGCAATTTCAAGCAAAAAGGAAGTGACACAACAAAGTCAATCGGCCCATGAACGTTCGGCAAATATCAGCCCTGCCAAAACTTAACTCAATCAACCAACATTAAATGGCTTGTTCACGAAAAGCGTTGTAACTGTTGCGAAAGGACATAGATCGCTCCGACCTGAACGGTTGGAACGAATGGATAAGTGGAATAGACCAGATCGATTGTCTCGTTGCAAGCCCTGAGGGAACCGGGAAAACGCAAACCGGATTCCGCTCGCGAAACTCGGATCTCAAAACAGAAGCGGGTTTCCGCTTGGCCGGTCGATTGTTCAACGCGTCGGTCGCTGCTAAGCCTCGGAATGGGGAAGATCCTGAAAGCGTTCTCTTCGTTGAACTCCCAAGCGGTGGCGCGAGGCGAATTCGATATCACAATCTGCACGACCTCTGCTGAACATGCAAAAACAAGCCAGAACAAGAAATTCCTTCGAGGTAAAAAGAACTAATTGCGTCGACTACGAATTCCAAACATAATGAAAAAGTAATTCCAATTTTGCGACCAGCCCATATGATAGCGTAATGTGTTAAAACGTAGTGCGGCCAAGCGCTCTTGGCCAAGACACGAGTGCAATTGACTTGGGGGAAGTTCATCTCCGAGCAGGCGGGATGGTGGTCGGCCATTGGGCTAATATCGTCGATCACCACGATGCACTGTTTGCCGGAATTGGCTAGCTTCATTGGCACCCATGATAAGCGAGGCAGACTGAACATGGCTTCTGATTCGGGCAAAACCGGAGCGGCCTCAGATAGCTCTGAATTCAAAGAAACGCGCATTGACGACTCTGGAGTGGATCCGCAACCAGAAATGAAGGCAACTGTTGCTGCGGACGCTCCTCCCAAGCAGGTCAAGAAAAAGAAGTCGGCGAAGAAAGTGACGCAGCTTGGCGACTTCCGACTTGCGAAAAAACTGGGCCAAGGCGGAATGGGTGAGGTCTACTTGGCGAACCAAGTCAGCTTGGATCGCAAAGTTGCACTGAAAGTTCTGTCAAAGGAATTGGCCAAACGTACGAACTTTGTCGAGCGATTCTTGCGCGAAGCAAAGTCGATGGCAAAGCTGGACCATCCATATGTCGTCAAAGTGTACGGTGCTGGCAGCGACAAGGGGCTGCACTTCGTCGCAATCGAATTCATTGATGGCCAAAGCATGCAAGATTGGATGGACAGCGAGAAGAAACTGTCTATCGGAGACGCCGTCCACGTCACGATGCGTTGTGCTGATGCGCTGAAAGAAGCTCACGATCAAACGTTGATCCACCGCGACATTAAGCCCGACAACATCCTGGTTACGAAGAAGGGTGTTGTGAAGGTCGCCGACTTCGGTTTGGCGAAGGCTTTGAGCGATGAAGACATGTCGATAACGGCCAGCGGCACAGGTTTGGGAACGCCGCTGTATATGCCGCCTGAGCAAGCTCGCGATGCCAAGTCGGTCGACCATCGCACAGACATCTACGCACTCGGTGTGACCTTGTATTATTTCGTGATAGGTGTACTAACATTCACGGGCAACAACCTTGTCGCATTGATTACGGCAAAAGAAAAGGGTCGCTTCGAACCAGCAAAGAAATTGAATCCAGATGTCCCCGAAAAGCTGGATTTGATCATTCATAAAATGATCGATCGGGATCAAGATCACCGTTACGCAACGTGCGACGAGATCATCGCGGCCTTAGATGAACTCAAGCTTGAGAATCCTGCACTCAGCTTTATTGGTGAGGGCGCGGCGACGACGGCCACTCGCAAAGTGGACCAAAAGAAAGGTGCAGCGAAAGCAGCCCGGATTCCGGCGGGAGCTGATGTCTCATCGGCCGACGATGCCGAACGGCGAAGAGCTCAAGAAATCGCCAAGAAGAGCAAAGACATCGTCTGGTTCGTGCGTCACGAAAACGCCAAAGGCAAGGTCACGATTTCCAGGATGCCGACCGTCCAAGTCCAACAAGGCATTCGCGCCGAGATGCTGGACCTCAAAGCGCAAGCCAAGCAGTCTGCAAATCAAGAGTTCATGCCGTTGGCGCAGTTTCCCGAGTTTGCGGACTTGATGAAAAAGCGTCTGGTCAAGGCACAAGCGGGCGCGCGATCTGACCACATGCGCGATATGTACAAGAAGCTCGACAAAGAAGACCGGCGGCGAAAACGCTGGCGAGTCTTTAAGCGGATGGGTGAAAACACCGTCGGCTTCGTGGGCTTGATCGTCTACTTGTGCATTATCGTGGCTGTGATCGTCGGAGCTTACGTTGGCATTCGAGCCTTGTACCCGATCATCGCCGACGCGATCGGAATGGGCAGCTAGGCATAATCTTTAACGGTTACGTTGTCGTTACTGCCGGTTCGTCGGCCAAGTCGCCGAGCAATCCCGTCGTGTCGCTCAATTCACACGACGTGATCACTTTACCTAGAGCGTACGACTCGTGTTTCGGCGACTGGTTTCTCGGTCCATCTTCGAAAACGTAGCAATTCGTCTTTCGCGCTGGAGGGATTTGCCTCAATATGATTTCGATCAGTTAATCCGATTCGGTTTGGCTGAACTGAAACTATCCATTGAGTTAGGCGGGTCTATCATGAGTACCAGCACCACACCATCCGGTAAAGATCTCAAGGCCTTTGAATGAGAACTCGAGCAGCTTAAGCACAACCATAAAGCTCGAGTCGCCGACATTCAAAACTTGGCCAAGATTGATCCCGAGACAAGATACCGATTGGTCAACGCGGAAAAGCAGCGATACAACTTGGTCATCAAAATCTTCAAAGAGCAATTCGACCACAGCCGACGAATGGCCACGCTGAAGCGGTTTCATGGGATCGAAGAAAGTGCTCGCCAGCATCTGATGCGCATCGAACGCAAACGCTTGCGAGCAGCATTGGCACCAACAGGAGCATCAGAGGTCAAAGTGACAATGGGCGTCATCGTCGCGCTTCTGGTCGTTGCGTTCACGATCTTCAATCGAGCTGTATTACGAACGCTGGTAACGCCAAGATGTGCACGAACTGCGGGTCTCCATACACAGTGCCTGCGTAGCGCGAAACGGGTTTGAGAGCAAAGATGCCCAGCTTCAAATCAAACTTCGAGACAATGCAAATCGCATTCAAGAAATAATGACAAACAACTCGCCCCCTGTTCGCTCTCGACACGGCGATTTTGTGCTTATTTCTCGCGAAATGCCGAACTTGTTGGAGTCCGCCCAGAAATCAGCTATCCTGATCCTTAGACGGAAGCGCGCTCTAACGCGCGGATTTCGTCAAAACTCTTGCAACGCATACACATCCCCTATGCATCACAACGGGGCGGCTGTGATGCTTCAATTTGGACGCACGTTCGCATGAGCGGCACGATCGAAGACATGATCAAATCGCTAATCGACGGCGGTCTGATGACTGCCGACGACGTTGCGTCATTTAATGCGTCTCTCAGCGATCGCGAACGTCCCATCTCCCCAGATTCCTACGCTCGGGAATTGGTGCGTCAGCGAAAAGTCACCAAGCTTCAAGCCGCTGCTGCCGTCAAAGGAAAGATGGAAACGCTGCGATTCGGTCACTATCAGTTGATCGACAAAGTCGGCACCGGCGCGATGGGCCAAGTCTTCAAGGCTTACGATAAAGCCGAGAAGCAAATGGTGGCCGTTAAAGTGCTCACCAGCAAGGCCGTCAAATCCAAGAAGATGATCAAGCGCTTCGTCCAAGAAGCCCAAGCGTCAGCCAAGTTGAACCATCCCAACATTTGCCGAACGATCGGCGCTGGAAAGCTCGATCGTGTGCGTTACATGGTCATGGAGTTCATCGAAGGCCGCACACTGCTGAAGTTGGTCAAGAAGACAAAGCGCGTTCCGCCAGAGATGGTTGCCGACTACATGCTGCAAGCCGCTCGCGGTCTACATCATGCTCACGAGCACTCCATCATTCACCGCGACGTCAAACCGTCGAACTTGATGTTGGACAATCGCGGAGTCGTCAAGATTCTGGATCTCGGACTGGCACGCATCGAAGAAGAGTTCGCCGAAGACGAAGATTCGGAAGTTGGCCGATTGACTCAGCCAGGTGCCATGATCGGCACGGCGAAATTCATGTCGCCGGAACAGGTCGAGGACTCACGCTTTGTTGATGAGCGTTCCGACATTTACTCGCTGGGTTGCACGATGTACATGCTGGTCACCGGCAAGGCCATGTACGGTGGCGGGGCGTTGGCTCAAACGCTGTTGGCTCACTGTAATGATCCTGTGCCTTCGCTAAGAGAAGTTGTTCCTAAGGTCAGCGAAGAACTGGACCTCACCTTTCAAAAGATGGTCGCCAAGGGTCCCAAGGATCGCCATCAAACGATGCGCGAATTGGTCGATGACCTGCGCATCTGCCTTGGTATTCGAAAGGGATTAGTCAGCGCACTGCAACCTCAACCAACGGGTGTTGGGACGGACTTTGCCATGGCCTTTGGCGAAGAGTCGTCCGAATCCGTGTTGGCCGAGTCCAACGAGAGCGACATGATTCCCTTCGGCACGGATGGCTCGAGCATCGAGTCTCAAGATCAAACCGAATGCCGAATGTCCGACATCCTGAAGCTAGAGGATGCGTTCGACGAAGGCTCGGACGATGTGCCGGAATCTCGTAACGACTTCGATGTCGAATCCGACGATACAAGCGAACAGAGCGAGCCAAGCGAACCAGCCGTCATCAATGACGAGCCCGCTTACGCTGAAGAGCCAAGCCAAGATGTCGACCCCGCCGGAGAAACGGCGCACGCATCCAAGCAACTCGAGTTGGACACGCAGGAGCATCCCTCGGTCGACAATTTCGAAGACGACGAAGAAGATTTAGAAGCAGCTGCCAACCAAGCAATGAAAGAGCTTGATTTGACGGATGGCGCCGAAGGCGATTTTCAATGGAGCTCTTGGCAGGGAATCGCCGTCATCTCGGCAATCGTCATCGCTGGCATCGGTGGGGTCACGGTCTTGGCAATGGCGATCCTTGGCGGTTAGATCGGAAGCATGATGCAAATCCGCGACTATCACCCCGATGACTTACCAACTCTCAAACGGATCATGGTGGAAGCTTTCGACGGCGTCTCCATCGACCAAGGCATGCAAAAAGAGTTCGGCGAGATCAACGGCCATGACTGGCAATGGCGTAAAGCTCGGCATCTGGACATCGACGCGGACCGAAAGCCTGATGGAATCTTCGTCGCAGAGATCGAAGGGCAAGTCGTCGGCTTCATCAGCACATGGCACGACGACGAAGCTGGCATTGGCCACATCCCCAACATTTCTCTGGTTCCTGAATGCCGTGGCAAGGGCATCGGACGACAGCTGATAGAATACGCACTCGATCAATTTCGCGAACACGGGCTAACGCACGCGAAGATCGAAACGCTCGAGCAAAATGCGATCGGCAACCATCTTTACCAAGATGTCGGCTTCGTCGAGGTGGCTCGACAAGTCCACTTCTTGGCCGAGCTATAAGGTCAGCGCGATATGAACGTCGCCCTCATTGGTTCACAAGGTCAATTGGGAAGTGACCTCGCAAGTTGTCTGAACGACGTCACAGCACTGACGCGCGATCAACTCGACATCACTGACGAAAATTCCGTTCGCAACTGCCTAGCCAATATCGATGCAGACATCGTTATCAATGCCGCGGCTTACAACTTTGTTGACAAGGCGGAAGACGAACCGGACCTCGCGTATCGCGCCAACGCACTCGGCCCGTGGTGCTTGGCGAAGCTGTGTGCCGAAGAAGATAAAACGCTCGTGCATGTCAGTAGCGATTATGTCTTCGCTGGAGATCGCCAGCGAAGCAAACCATACGACGAAACCGATCGACCAACACCAACGAGTGCGTACGCAATCAGCAAGCTTGCGGGCGAGCAATACGTCCAGGCGTATTGTCCGAAGCACTTCGTCGTAAGAACCTGCGGACTCTACGGTCACGCCGCGCTACGAGGTCGTGGCAAAGGCAACTTTGTCGAAACAATGCTCCGTCTGGGAAGCGAACGCGATCAGCTCTCGATCGTCGACGATCAACGGTGTACGCCAACAGCAACAGCAGACTTGGCCAAGGGAATCGTCGACCTACTAAAGTCCAACGAGTTCGGACTCTATCACCTGACAAACGACGGCGACATGACTTGGTTCGAGTTCGCAGCAGAGATCTTTCGTGCCGCCGGCATCGATGTCGAACTCACCCCGATCACAACCGAACAATTCGGGGCTCAAGCGGATCGCCCTCGTTATAGCGTCTTGAGCAACAACAGAGCGCAGCAATTGGGCATCTCACTGCCTCATTGGAAAGATGCGCTGGGCGAGTATCTAGCTGAAAGAAACGGTTGATCGTCAATTCCATTCCGGATCGACGCGGACTTCGAGAAGCATGCGGTTTTCGAGGTGGACTCTTTCCATTAGTTCGTCCCATACGTAGTACGGGTCGTCGTTCAAGACGAATTCGCCGCCGAACGGTTGAATGAACCAGTCGCCGCGATCCATCTCGCCCTCTAACTGTCCAGGAGCCCAGCCGGCGAAGCCGGAAAAGATGCGGTACCGAAAGTCCGAGTCATCGGCAATCGCCTCTTCGATAACAGACTGAAAAGACTCGGCACTGCTGCCAACGTAAACTCCGGCAGCTACCGAATAGCCGCTTTCGTCGAGGTGTGGACAGTTATGAAGAACGAACAGTGCTGCCGGTTCGACAGGGCCGCCAACATAAACCAGATCATTGGTCTCGGGCAGTTGAAAATGTTCCGACAATACGTGAGCCACGCTCATGGTCGAGGGACGATTGATGACCAGTCCCATCGCACCATTCTCACCGTGCTCAACAATCAGCACGACAGTTTTGTAGAAGTTCCGATCGCGCAGGTCTTTACCGGCGATTAAGAAGGAACCTTTGAGCGAATCGTAATCGGACATACTTCTTGCCGAGAAAATCGGACGAGATGACCAGCGCGAAGTGACATCGCAAATGGCGGAGAAATCGCAGGAAAACGACATTCAGAGGCCGCCAAACTCAGCATTTAAGTATAGGAGGCGACGTGACCGAAAGATAGCCCTGATATTGGGGGTTTTCGGGCATCACGTAGCAAAGCCAAGTTACTCGCCGCTCTTTTGCACACTACGAATCTTCAATCTGTAGCGTCGTAGCGAAAGCCCAGATGGAGTTCTTCTGACAATGGTTCCTCTGGCGGATTCAATTCGTCGAGGACTTTGATCTTCATCGCTACCGCGACGAGCAGCAGTAGCAAGCTGGAAAGAGTTGAACACATTCAGAGCCCATTGGGCTCGCACCAATTGTTCATATTGGGCAAGAATCTTGTAATTCACTGCAACTCGACCGCTAAGAATAGAGACGTTGGTGGAATTCCGATTCCCAACAAGATGCGAATCCGATACACTCTCGCTGCTATTGTTAGCAGTTCAATATTGCTGCTGTCATGGTGCATCGGACAAATCGGGGAGGGAGTCTAATGCCGAAACAAGCCAAAGAAGAGCCTGTTGCTTCGAACGAAGAAGCAGTCGAGATTGATGCCGATCAAGTCGAGACAGACAGTTCCGCTGAAATCGCTGTCATCGACGAAGAGAGTACACATGATGACGAGCAGTCGCCAATCGAAGACGACATGCAAGGGTCATTGTCGTTTGCCGAAGCCAGCGAAGTTCGTCGGTTGCTCCGACAGGTATACGCTCGATTGATGGAAACTGATGGCCTACATTTCTCGTCATTGGTCATCCGCCGCCTCGACGATGGCGTGATCTGCTTAAAGGGCAGCGTGCGCATTGACTTCGACGGGCCAGATATCGAAAACGTTGCAAGCGAGATTCCCGGAATCGACTCCGTTGTGAACCACCTTGTCGTCCAAACGCAACTTCCAGCCACTGGCTAGCTGAACAAGTCCATGGTGACGACAAAGCACTCGTGCGCGCATTCTCTTCAATGCCAATAGCCAATTGGAATTCCGATGTACGATCACTCCCAGTGATTCCCACATTCCGTGCTTCTTTGAAGACGCACTGACAATACATCACTGAGGCTGCATCATGATGACGTTTCTAAAGATGGTTGGCGCAGTCGTTGCACTGATCATTGTTGTGCTGCTCGTTTATTTATACATCAAGCACAAAATCAAGAGCTTTCTGGGCGACCTAAAAGATTCCCTGGGAGCAATTGGAGCCGGTGGCGTCCCGCCATTTCGTATTCGCTTAAGAGAACGCAAAGCCGACGAAGACGGATGGTTTGATGACGACCACCGACGTGAGTTAGGTGTGTTGAGGTAGGCTCACTGGGCTTTGAAAAGATTGGCGAATTCAACGCTGACGAAATCATGACGGTAATGACCGTCTATGTTCAAAGAGAAACAAACACTTACGCTATCGTCTACGGACATGGAATCGCTGGCATTTCGTTTGATCTGGCCAGACAGTTTGAAGACGGAACTACGTTGTCGTACGCAACCATTCAAGACCACGTGATGGATCAGATGCCCGGTCGTTCGACCCGATTTCTGCCCGGTGAAAACCCCGCTGACGTGTATGAACAAATTTGTCGTTATGTACAAATTGACCGATATATTGCAATCAGCGACGAAGAGTTTCCTCGACATTTTGAGAAGATGTACGCCGAGGAAATGGATTGGCGCATTGAGCGCAGAGGACCAACCGAGGCCGAGATTCGACGAATGGCCGAAAGAGATGAGATTGAGTGCACGCCCGCGCACATTCTTATGGTTCAGACGATGTGGCGAGATGCGATCTCGCAATTCTTCTCAGACCGTGCGTTGAAGGCTTGCCGCAAGTCAATTCAAATGTCGCGCCGCGAATGGGAATACATGGAAGACGACTTGGTTGCCATCCACGAAAGAATGCAGGCTGAGCAACTCTTACAGTTTCTCGACGACGACTATTACCCAATGCAACCTGACGAAGAGGATGACGACGACGACCCAGAATATACAGAAATGAAAGCTCGCTGGAACACGCAGTTGAATCAGATTCGAGAAGAGCTGACACAATCATCGCCTCAAGATATCTTTCGCGCACGAGCGAACCAAGATCCGTCGACCGAGGTCAAATGGACATTCCAAGGAGCAGTGGAAGAGCCACTGAAAGCGGATATCTGGCTGCGCGACTACAATGATGATGAAGACGATGACGACTTTTAGCATTTCCGACACAGCGAGAGAAAGTCAGCAACTCAAGCGTTATGGCGAGGCTCTCGCATTCGGAACGTTAAGAAACCGCTAATCGCAACGACGATAGCACCGCTGATAAAGACAATGTCAAAACCCAGTTTATCGACGAGCAGTCCAACAAGCGGTGACAGCAGAAACGGCACGGCCAAACAAAGGCTCATCGTGCTGACATAGCGCGGATGGTTGATCGGCTCGGTCAGCTCAAGCGTGTAATTCGTGATTGTCTTGATTGTCACGGGCGTCAGCCCCAGCAAACAAAACGTTAGCCAGTACCAGCGCCGCCCATCATCGACGAACGAGCTGGAAAGTACCAACGCGAAGACCGGCGTTAGCGCCGTGATAAATCCTTCAACGCGAAGCACCAAGCGGTTGCCTTTGCGGTCGGCAAGCATGCCTAACAAGAAGCTGGCCAGCCCAACGGTGACGTTTTGAGTGATCACCCATAGCATCAATTGAAAACCATCGGATTGAAGCTGGAGACGTTCTCGGCCGAGCGCTTGAAAGTGCGGAAACAACAGGATGATTGTGCTAAAACACATGCCGAAAGCCGCCGTAGCACGGAAGCTGGCGTCGCTACGGATGACTTGCCATGCGTTGCGAAGGTGGTGCATGGCCGGTTGGTAAAGCGGTTCGACATCATCTCGGGGCTCTTTGATGAACCACGTGGATAGGCTAGCGACGACAAATCCACATCCCGTAAAAGCAAAGATGTAGCGGAAACCATTTTCCAGCTCCAACCATCGCTGCAACAAGAACCACGCAGCCGTTATCGACACAATCGATCCCACGATGCCAGCGATGCCCATCAAGCGACCTCGGCGGTTGGCGCGGATCAGTTTCCCTTGGACTGTTCCCATCGAGAGGTTGTTCAATCCCGTGGCTGCAAAGAACACGGTGTAGCAAGTCAAGAACACGGCGGGCATCCAGGCGGTTCGCAGATCGTCGAGCTGAAAGCAGATCGCCGACAGCAACATAAATGGAATCGCCATCGCGATCGTCATGTAACGAAGGGCAAGTTTCTTTAGCGGCGCGTTTCGTAATCGGTTGGCTAAGAACAGTGGCGGAATGCTTTGACCGATCCGATTCAACACCGGCAAGCAACCTCGCAGCCAGCCCGCTCCCGCAATCGTGTCCAAGAAAACGGGCATGATCACCGTTTCCGTCTTGAACACCCACGCTACCCGCAGCAGCGTGTAATGCATTCCCAACACGATCAGATTGCGGTTCTCGTGTTTTAAGACTTCTTCGCTGTTTTGAGTCTGCGCGCTCGAACCGTCACTTGATTCGGTCTCGATGACGGAATCAAGTTGTGTTGGATCTGAAGTCGCGTCGGTGGACAAGGGCTTGCGATCTAAGCGAGGATTCAGTGAGAAGCGATGGGGGAGGGATCTCCTAATATACGTGGTCGAAGAAAGAATGACCAATGACCAAGCACCAATGGAAGAGTCGCTTGGCGATCAGTGAGCGTACGCTTTCGCTCGAAGTTGAGCTAAACTCATTAGCTCAAGCAGAGGAATAGGGTCGTCCTTCTTCATTGGACATTGGTGTTTGGTCATTGGTCATTATTCGTACGGGGAGAACTCCATGTCGATCTCGAAGTCCGTTCTCGCTTACTTCACAGTTCTCACTTCTTTTGCCTTTGCCGCCGATGCGACTCCCGAATGGATTTGGGGCGAGGAAGAATCAAAGGCCGTCATACTTGAACGATCCATTGTGCTCAATGGCCGAGCCACTCGAGCACGTTTGCAATTGGCTGCCGAGTACACTGCTTGCCGGTTGATCTTGAACAAAGAAGCCATCGCTGACGTCGACGCTTACGGACCTTGGCTCGAGCTGGATGTCACACAACACCTTCGGCCAGGTAAGAACACTGTTCGTGTGATCGCGCGACCTGTCGAGGGGCCATCGGCAATTGCCATGAGCCTATCGGCAAAGTTGACCGATGAATCGGTTGCGACTCTGCGTACGTCGGCCGATTGGACTGCATCGATACTGAATCGATCGCAAACGATGAAGTCGGCGACCTCTCTGGGACACGTACCCGGTTACTTGTGGGACGCGGATCGAACAGCTCGCATCACCGCCTTCGACGACTACGAGCAATGGCGCCGGGCTAGTTCAGCCTCGGGCGGGGCCAACCCAGCCGATGTGTACACTCGCCCCAACTTCAAAGTCGAACACTTGCGAGTTGCCGCAAAAGACGAGGGCTCGTGGGTCAGCATGGCCTTTGATCCCAAGGGGCGCATCACGATCGCTCGAGAAGACAAAGGCTTGCTGCGGATGTCGCTCGATCAGAGTGGTGCGAAGATCGCGCGAGTAGAAACTATCAACGATACGTTGTTGGAATGCCGGGGGTTGCTGTACGCATACGACAGCTTGTACGCAAACGCAAATAACTCGAAGGGCTTTTATCGGCTCAAGGATACCAACGGCGATGATCAGTTCGACGAGGTCAAGTTGCTACGCGAGTTTCCCGGGTCGGTTGGTCACGGTCGCAACGACTTGGCACTCGGACCAGATGGCCTGATTTACTCGATCAATGGCGACGCGGTGGACGTGCCGACTCAAAGAGTCATCGACCGCACTTCTCCTTGCCGCGAAAACCGGCGAGGACAAAGAGTTCGCGAGGGCTTCTTGATTCGCACTGACAAAGATGGGAGGCGGTGGGAGTTGATGTGTGCTGGCTTGCGGAATCCTTTCGGTGTCGACTTCAACGAATTCGGTGATGCGTTCACATACGACGCGGATGCCGAACACGACATGGGAGCGCCCTGGTATCGGCCGACACGATTCGTCCATTTGGTCTCGGGAGCCGACTATGGTTGGCGCGGTCTGACTGGAAAGTGGCCGCCTTATATCTTGGACCATGCAGACAACGCGTTGCCCGTCGCCGATATCGGCAAGGGGTCACCAACAGCGGTTAAATCTGGGGCGAGGAGCAACTTTCCTGTCGAATATCGCAAGGCCATGTTTGTTCTGGATTGGGCTTATGGGCGCATTTTGGCTTGCCATGTCGAACCACGCGGTGCGGGTTACCTTTGCCGACCGGAAACGTTCATCAAAGGATCGCCACTCAACGTCACGGACCTCGACTTCGGTCCCGATGGTGCAATGTATTTCATTACCGGCGGACGAGGTACGGGCTCGGTCTTGTATCGTGTTCGCTATGTTGGCAACAGTTTTCAACCACTGGAAGTAACCAAGCAACAGCAGCGGCGTCGCGAGTTCACCTCAAAACAACGCGAACTACGGAAACGCCTCGAGCGATATCACGGCCACTTGCAAGTTCCTGAGCCCTTTGATCCGACCGAGCAAATCAACTTTGCCTGGGAGAATCTCGGCAGCGATGACCCCACGATTCGGCATGCCGCTCGAATGGTGCTCGAACATCAACCAGCCAAACACTGGCGCGATTTGGTCTTGAAGGAAAAGGATCGCGCCTCGGCCATCAATGGTGTGATCGCACTGCTAAGAAGTGGTGACGGAAAGGATGTCCAAGCACTTCACACTCGTTTGAACGAGTTCCTAATTCCCGAGGTAATTGATTCCGACGATGTCGAACGCTTATCGGCTTTCGACAAGTTGGCCTTAACTCGGGCTTATTGGTTGTTGTTTCAGCATCATGGAAAACAGTTACGCGACGCCGATAAGCGGGCTACACGCAATCTGCTGGGAGCGTGGTTTGTAGAACGAACAATTCCACCAGTGGGTAGCGGCCACATGTTGTGGCGTGAGAAAACACGATTGACGGCTCATTTAGGTGGTGATCGCGCGGTTCGCAGCATTATTCCATATCTCAAACAAGCCACTACGCAAGAAGATCGAATGCACGCGCTCTATATACTGCGTCACCTCAAAACGAACTGGTATCCGATGTATAGCAAGACCGAAGAACCCGAGCATCGGATCACTTTCTTTGAGACATTGAAGACGTTGGAAGGCAACATCACGAGCGGAGCAGGAATGCCAGGTTTCCTTAAGACGATCCGCGACGAAGCTACTGCGACATTAACCGAAGCGGACCGCAAATACCTGGGCGAGATTATTGAGCCCACATCCACTAGCACGGAAGACGACGTCAACATCAAACGTCCCGTTGTTCAAGAGTGGACCCTTGATGACCTCGACCGTTTGGCCAAGTCGACGGATCGCAAATCTGACATCAAACGTGGACGCGAACTGTTCAAGGCCGCACTTTGCATTCGTTGCCATCGCAAGAAACTGGAAGGCGGCCTAACCGGTCCCGAACTCACTTCCGTGGCCCGCAGATTTAATCGCCGCGATTTGTTGACGTCGATCTTGGCACCCTCGAAGGTCGTGGCAGAGAATTATCGAAACGTGCAAGTTGTCACGAAGGACGGCAACAACCTGATCGGTCGAGTCGTCACCGGCGGTGATTATCGCTCGTCCATCCTGAAGCTGGCGACTGATCCTTTGCGACTGTCAAAGATCACGGAGATTCACAAAAAAGACATCGAGCGATCTCGCACTCTTCCCTCATCGCCGATGCCTAAAGGATTGCTCAACACGCTCACCCACGAAGAAATCGACGACCTGCTGGCGTTCTTGCTGGATCGTAAGTAGCAGCTGTTTCCTTCGGAGGTATTTGCCTTAGCCATTTCGATGCAACAAACTGTAACGATTATGCCGATTATCCGGATTCTCACGTCGGAATCCAAGTTCTGTGTGGGCTTGGTGAGTGGCAATTTCGAGGGTTGGAATGGAATACTTGGCAGAAACACGTTTTCAATTCGCAACATTGCGACGCCTTCTAACGAAGGTGACGCAAGTCGTTGTCGTGTTTCTGTTTGCACTGGGCGTCTTGTTCGGTCCTTCGGCGAAGAATGCGTCGGGACAAGGTCTTGGATTTACAAGCGAAGATATCGACAGTTATTCACAACCCTCTTCCACGTCTTACTTTACGTACGACGGTGCGTTTGGGTTTGGGCTGCAAGGCCGGGTCCGCCATGTTGCGGGAGAAGGCATCGCCAATCCGCATTCGTTCACATCGCTTGAGTTTCTGAAGCCCGTCATCTATTTCTGGTCGAATCATGGCGACGAGGTGCTTGGCTTTGTCGATGGTCGATACGTTTTTCAAAACGACCGAGATATGGCGGGCAGTATTGGTGCTGGTATCAGGACCTATTGGGCCGAGCCCGACGTGCTGCTGGGCGGCAGTTTTTGGTACGACGCCGATGACACACATGAAAACGAATTTCACCAACTGGGTGGTAGCGGCGAGCTGTTCACGCGCTGGTTCGATTTGCGTGGAAACTATTACCGTCCGGTAGGCAGTGAGCGGAAAACCATCGGCTTTTCGTCAGTCGGGACGGCTCCCATCTTCATGGGCACAAATGTCTTATTCGGGCGGACTCGCTTCGATGAAATTGCCAACGAGGGGTACGATGCCGAGGTCGCAGTGCACATCCCTGGCGAGTGGGCGGAAAGATACGATCTGACGGTCGGCGGCGGTTACTACGAATTCGAAACACCAGAGGGCATCGAGTTCGACGGCTGGCGAGCTCGGGTACAAGGTCAAGTCTTCCCGAATCTGTTCGTGCAGGCTTCAGTAACGGAGGACGACACCTTCGGCACAAATTACATGTTGACGGTTGCTTGGGAGTTCACTCGATTTACATCAGACCAAGGTTTCCGACCTCGTAACGTCCACGATCGATGGGGGATTTTACCGAACGGAACAGCAACGTCGTCGTCACTCGTGATTCCTCATCTGATCCCGTGGCGGCAAACTTGATGGCAGCCATCGGACCGAATGGTACGTCAGTACGCGTGAGTCTGATTCATGTGAACTCGAATGCAGCCGCTAATGGTGGCGGTTCTTTAGCTGCTCCGTTCCAAACGTTAGCGGCAGCATCGGCGGCGGCGAGTCCCGGAGCCATCTTTTATGCTCACGCAGATAGTGTCTTCGCAGGTGAGTCCATCGTGCTCGGCGACAACCAGCGTCTGTTGGGCGCGGGGTTAAATTACACAATTGATACGAACTTGGGTCCGATTGTGATTCCTCGGGCGACGAACGGTACAGCGGCGCCGTTGATTCTGAACGCTCCTTTGGGTGGCGCAGCGATCGTGTTGGGTAATGACACAGAAGTCTCGAACTTTCAGATTCTGCAATCGTTTGAAGCGGGTATTGGTGCAGATGGCGTAACTGGCTCGATACGAATCGCCAACAACAATATCAGCGATGCGTTTCGAGGCATCGACATTCGCAATAGTGATGCCGCGTTTACTATCGAAGACAATACGATTTCCAACACCGTCGATAGTGCAGTCGAGTTGACTGACAACTTGACCGGTGGAACGATCGCGTTTACCGGAACAACGACCATCGACAACCCAGGCAATCCGTTGACCTTGCCGCCTCAGGCCAATCGCGGAATCGGCGTGAACTTGGAAGGTGGTTCCGCAACGACGACGTTCGAGAATCTTGTCGTGACAAATCGCTCAAGTGCTGCCGTTGCCATTGGTGATCTTGATACGACAGGAACAGTGACCTTCAATCAACCGTTAACGTTTGATAATCCAGGTGGCAGCCCTGACGAGGCCATCGGCATCACGAATTCCGACGGAGTCATCACCTTCGGCGACGTGACCTTGACCGATATGAATCGACTCGTCCCAGGACAACCACAAGTCTTGATTGCTGATAGCAATAATGTGATCACCTTCGGGCAAATGAACATCACGTCAACAAATGGCGGCGGCTTGACGGCGCTCAACTTTGGAACTTTGAATGTCGCTGGCGGAACAATTGACGTCAGCGGAGGTACCGGAGCTCTAGTCAGCGGCGGAACAACAACGGATATCACCTTTGACAGCATTTCGGCATCGAATACGGCTATCGGTGTCTCAGTTGCTCGAATCGAAACGGGCACATTCCTAGTTCAAGGCGTCGATGGACAACCAGGATCTGGTGGAACTCTGAATGTGACCGAAGATGGCATCAACTTGTTCGACGCCATTGGCACAACGTTCAATAACATGATGATCACTTCTGCCGAGAATGGGTTGGCAGCCGGTAATTCCGATGATATTCGGTTAAGCAACTCTATTCTGACAGGCACTGCGGATAACTACACGGGAGTCTTTATCCTTAACACAGATCAGGAACAGAAGGTCGGTCGTCCGGTCATCTTGACCAGCAACACGATCACCAGCAGTAATAACAACGTCGTGGGCATTCACTTCCAACATGTGGATGCCGATCAAGGAGACTTGCGGCTGGATAATCAAGTCATCACTCTAACGGGCATTCCTTCGCTCGGCATTGATGTGAGGGCCATCGAGAATCTGCAACCAGGCGCGCAACACCAAAACGGCCCGGGTGACATCGTCTTGTCAGGCAACCAGATGAACACGGTCACCGTGCCCGCTGGCCAACAGGCGACTGATAACACGCAAATGAACGCCAACATCTTTGGCAATGCGATTGTTAACGGCGTGCTCTTCCCATAGCATCTCGCTTGGTGTGATTGACAGCCGGACCAATTCGGCTGTGGTAAAACGAGTGCTACTCTGACCGAGACTCGTACAATGAATGACTCCGACGCCGAGCCGCTTGCTGATGATGAAAGTAATGCGGAGGCATCTCGCAAGCCCAACGCTTTTTATCGATTGGCTGTTATCGCCAGTGGTGCTTTCATTGTCACGATTTTGGCGGTTATGGCTTCGGCTATCAGTGATCAACGGGCGCCTGTTGTGAAGTTGATCGATCAATTTGGGACTTCTACGTTGGCGGTTGAAGTGCTGGTCATCATGATCGCTACTCTCTTTGGAATGGCTTCCGATCGCGGACCTGGTCGGCGAAATCAGCGTCCGCCAAATTGAGACTTCGACTGCGGTTACTTGACCGCCCATGCACTAGCCAACAGACTCGCTGCGCGATTAAATAGGCGATCGTGAACACTTTGAACGAACCTGGAGACGACACCATGAGAACATTGTTGGCAATGATTTTGCTTCTAGCCTTTCAACTTGCAAACTCCGCGAATGCAGAACCTCGCGTAATTAAGGTGGGAACAAAGCCCGAAAGCGTGTGCCGTGGATTTGGCGACAAGTTGTATGTCACCATCATCAACGAAGAGGAACCCGGCGATGGCGGCGTCAACGTGGTCGACGGCGATAAAGTCGAAGAGTTTTGCCGCGGCATGAATTCTCCCAAGGGAATCGCGTTTGTTGGCGACTTTCTGGTCGCCGCGGATGAGACAACCGTTTGGTCGATCGACGCAAAAGGCAAGACGAAGGTGATCGCCAAGAAAGAAGACTTCCCCAACCCAATTGAATTCTTGAACGATGTCGTGGCTGCTCGGGATGGAAAGTCGGTTTACGTTTCCGAAATGAGTCATCCCAAATGGATGTTCTCGCCGGATGGTGAACGGCAGCTGTGGCCTGTTGACAGCAAAGATGCGAAGTGCCCGGAAACCGGATGCGTCTATCAGGTTGGACTGGATGGCAAGATCAGCTTGGCAGTGCCTGCTGGGGGCAAGTTAACCGGACCGAACGGTGTGACTCTGACCGGTCGCGGTGATCGTCAGCGAGTCGTCGTTGGCGACTTTTTCACCGGCAATATCCTGTCATGGAACGGAAAGAAAATGACCACGCTCGCTCAGGGAATGCGTGGTGCGGATGGTGTCGAATTTGGAAAGGGAGTCATCTATGTTTCCAGTTGGCCACTGGGTAAGGTGTGGAAGTTCGATCGCAAGCAAAAGAAGTTGACCGTGCTCTCCGACAAATTCACCACCGCCGCCGACTTGTTCTACGATCGAAAGAACAATCAGTTGATCGTACCAGATATGCTGGAAGGGACCTTGACGTTTCTTCCGCTCGATTGATCGATCGCGAATCCAACTGGCGATCAATCCGATGGGTTGAATCGCCAGACAACGGTGTCGCATTCGTACATGAAGAAGTCGAGCTTCCGTGGCGAGTTAGATTCCGCCGGCATGAATTGAACGGGAATCCGCTCGTAGTCGATCGTTAGCTCGGCATCTTCATTGGGTTGGATGACTGTCAGTCCCTTCGGGTACTGCATGACTCGCTGAAAGGCGAAGGGCAGTTCCACCGTGACTTTCATGCGCCGTTCGTGCCCAGCGTTGACGATGCCAACGTACAAGCTTCCGTTGTGTCGTCGTTGCCAGTGATAGACGTTGTCCTTTGTGCGCCCGGCTTCTTTGACGGTTCGTTCAAAGCGAACACGGGCGGCTTGTTTTTCGGTCGGCGGCGGTGCAAGAAGCACAGGCTCCAGGACTTTCAGTTCGTCACCAATATCACAAACGGCTTTCCAAATACTCGGAAGTTTGCGGATGTCGTACTTCGAGCCTTCCAGACGTTTCGGAGACCAGTAGAAGACGCTCGAGCGGGCTCCGGCGGCGATATTGGCATGTACCTGCGCGCGAATCTCCTTGGCGTTGGGCCGGTGAGTCCGATCAGTGATGACATTGCGGCGGTCGCCGATCCGCCAGTCGAACGCCTGCGAAACCGACCAGACTGATTTGTCCGGCCAGCGGGCTGAGTAAGAACTTGTCTCGCTCATCGTCCAGTGCCAGGGACCGTCCGGTACGGGATACGTGTTGGGCCACAAGATGTCGGCGTTGTCAGCATTATTGACTGAGAAGAACTCGGCCCGAGTGCCGCAAATCACGACCGGATGATTCGGATCGACTTGCTTGATCATCCGATACACCTTGTTGAGATTCGCGGCGACTTTCTTCGGTTCCGGGCGCCTTCCTGGTTCGTCGGACAGGTACCACAGCCAGAGCGCCGGCTCGTTCTTGACCGCTTCAACCAGTTTGCGAGCCGTCTCGACATCGCCCAGGTCTTCGACCACGTCTCGCGGCAACCCAAGCGCGACTCCGACACCATGCTCCTCTGCACCGCGAAGATATGTGCGGGCTCGAGTCACCCATTTTTCCACGTCGCCGTTGAGTTGCTGCTCGAACAAGTATTCATGGGTGAGATCGAATCGAGCCTGCTTTAAACCCGCGAACTCGGTTATCGAATCCGACGGATCGCGAAACGCTCCGTAGAGATAACGCCGTTTTCCGTTGACTCGAACGAAACCGTCGTCGTCGATAGTGACCTTTGTTGGTCGTCGACTTGGAGTATCGTCCGCCAAGATCCCGGCAATCGTCGTCAGCGTTAGAAGACAAGCAACGAGAAGGCAAACTGCGAATCGAATCAACACATCATTTCTCCATGAATCAGACATCGCTTGAAACGATACTTACTTGACCACCAAAAAAGGAACAGTGAAATCGATACGATCAACCTTACTGATGAGATTCAGTAAATCAAAGTTCAAATTGCTTCGCGAGCCGCTCATGTAGGCTAAGATTGCGGCGAGTAAAGAGGCTCGCCGAAACGTTTCAGCCAACCATGGTTGCGTTTTCTCGGCTTCATGAGACAATATTACGACACTCTATGTACTTCTTTTCTGGGTGCTGATCGGCGCATCCTCTACGTGTTGGTCTGTTTGCGTTGATGCAGCTCCACCTTCACATTTGGCACGAGATCAAAATCGGGCCACTTGCAATCAACACTGTAGCGCTCTTCAGTGTCCCGAATACGCGACGGAACTTCATCGAGTGGGATGAATTCCGAAACGGGCCTCTCAGTAATCTGGTAACTGTTACGCACTCGAGTCGTTGGCCATGGCCCATTCTTTGCAAGAATATTGCGATTGGCTAGATGAGCGCGATGACCTTATCTGGCCAAAGCCTCCGAAGATCGTTCCGGCCAAAGCCACAGCCTTCTTGAAACCGTTGTCGGGAATTCAAGGGGTTGTTTGGAACATTTACGGAACGTTGATGCGGATCACCGATGGCGAATTTCTATTGATGCACGATCAGAAGATGCGGATGGAAATCGCACTCGAAAAAACCATCAAAGAATTCAATATGTGGAACAGCATGACTCGCAAGCCGGGCGCTCCCTGGGAGTCGATGCTTTCCCAGTTGACAACCATCATTGAAAACAAAGGCATGGTCGGCACGACGGCGAAAGGCGAGTACCCGCATGTCGACCTGAGTGACGTATGGCTCACGCTCATCGATCGCTTGGAACGCAACGAGTACTCCTGGGACGAGAGCTTTTACGGCAACATGGACGAGTTGAGTCAGAAGGTCGCCTACTTTTATCACTCAAGTTTGCAGGGAGTCGAGGCCTCGCCATATGCTTTAAACGCGTTGGTTTACGTTGCCAAATTGGGCCTGAAACAAGGTATCTTGGCCGACGCACAATCCTTTAGCATCGTTAGGATGTTGCGAGCCTTTCGGCACGACGGTAAACTGCCGATTCTGGGAAAGCTTGTTGCGCCCGAGTGCATGATTTTGTCATGCCATGAAGGTGTTCGCAAACCATCTCCCTCGATGTATGAATCATGTCTGGAAGGATTTGAGCAGTTCGGTATCGAACCTGAAGAGATCCTCTATATCAGTAACCAATTATCGAAGGATTTGACCGTCGCCAAGAGTCTTGGAATGAGAACAGCACTCTTTGCCGGAGACAAGCTTAGTTTGCGGGCCTCGGCCAAGGTTGTGCGTGATAAGAAACGCAAGCCGGATCGCATCCTAACCGACTTGGCCCAAATCCGCGAAATCCTTTGAACAGTTAGAAGAATGCCACAAGCACCCCTCTTTGCTTTAGATTCGTTCGACCTGGAACCGATTTACGACTTGGACGGTATCCGTGAAGTGAATCCGCAGCGGCACGAGATGGAACATCTTTCCGCCGTTGTTCATATCGACCGGGAACGCAACGGACTGGTTGGCTATAAAGACGTCAGCGACAACGAGTTCTGGATTCGTGGCCACATGCCGGACTTTCCGTTGATGCCGGGTGTGATCTTGTGTGAGTCAGCCGCACAACTGGCGGGCTTTTATGCTCGCAAATTCGACATCCTCGGCGCTGGCGACTTCTTGGGTTTCGGTGGCATGAGTGACGTACGGTTTCGTTACCCGGTATTTCCCAATTGCCGACTGTTGCTGATGTGTGTCGTCACGAAAATCCGCCCCAAACGCCGAGCCGAATTTGACTTCCAAGGCTTTGTCGGAGATCGAATGGTGTTCAACGGTTCGATGATCGGCGTCCCCATCGATCGGGACCAAGAACCGGGTTAAACGCTGCTGTGAACTTTGCGCTATTGGGCAACGACTCGACCTTCATTCCGCTCGTGCAAGCAATCGCGACACACGGCGAGCACAAGCTGACGATCGCCGTAAATGCAGACGCCTTGATGGGCGAGATCTCTCAGTGTTCTCCTTCCACGCGATTCAGCGATAAATGGGATGACTTTGTTTCCAACAAGAACACGGACGCTGTCATCGTCGCCGGTCACGACGAGGGGACTTTGACGATTGCTAAGCAGGCGGCAGCCGCCGGCCGCATGCTGTTGCTCTATCCGCGAATGCATCGAGAGATCGCGGTCTACTACGAGCTAGCCCTGATTCATGACGACACGGGTGTGCTGTTGTTTCCGTGGTTTCAAGATCGCTTCGATTCTCGCGTGCGAAAAGCCAAAGAGCTGCTGTCTTCCGGATCGATTGGCGAGGTTGTCCGTTTTCAATTCGACGAAGAGCTCTCGGGGGACGAGGGGCTTTATTTGAACGGTGGACAGATTGACGACGCACTGATGCAAGACGTCGACCTCATTCGCTATTTGGGGGGCGAATACAATCAAGTGACATCGGTTCGCTCGGGAGAAACCGAAGATGGCATCTCATTGCAAAACGTGTCTCTTGCTGGCGGCGAGGTTGCGGAAGCCACGATTCAGGTGAAAGTGGCAACGTCGACTCCGAAGAGAGCATTGACGATTGTGGGGCAACAAGGCACGATCGAGCTGAATTTATCTGGTGACGAATCTGCGGTCACGGTGACTGAAGGCGAGGATGTTTCGCGGCCAACGATACCGACAAATGACCCGTTGCCGGATGTTCTCGATCGATTCCAGCAAGCCGCTCAAGGTAACATCGTCGCGCCAAATTGGGCGGACGCAATTCGCGCCTATGAAATCGTCGAGGCCACCGCGCGTTCTTTGCGGCGGCGACGGACGATCGATTTGCACTTCGAGTCAACGTCAGAACGCTCGCTGTTTAAGACACAGATGACAGCCGTGGGTTGTGGTTTGTTGTTGCTGACGCTGCTGATGATGCTTGGCCTATTAGGATTGGGCACGTTCCTTGACCCCAGTGACTCTGTTGAATCGAAAGCAGCCGCCGCTGGTTTCATCGTTCGCACCGAAGAGTTTGTTGATGAGCAGTCACGAGACTCGATTCAGTTCACCGAAAAGGTGGACCAGATTGCGATTCGAATGCAAAAGGTCAATGCCTCTGTCTTGATCGAGCAATCTTCTTCTGATGAGACCGATCGATCACGACGCGAGAAGCTGATTCAGCAGTTGGGAGACCGCGGTGTTCAGGATGCCGAACAACGAGTCCTCGTAGCGGAAATTCGTGGCGACGCAGCCAGAACGATCATGCGGATCGCGCGCGTCGCTTGGATGCTGCCGCTGATTGTGTTTCTTTTGCTTCAGATATTGATCGTGATCACCAAACCCGCGACACCAGCGAATCAATAGCACATTAGATGTCGCTCTTTGCGGTCGCCTTTTTCTTGCGAGTCGTCTTCTTGCGAGTTCGCTTGGGCGTTTCAACACCGTATCGCTTCAGTTTGCGATCGAGCGTCGTGCGTTCGATGCCGAGAATCCTAGACGCTTGCCGCTTATTCCATTCAGTGAATTCGAGCGTCGCCATGATGTGCTGCTGCTCGAGTTCCGCTAGAGAGAGCTCCAAGTAACCAGAATCGGTCAACGAGACCTGTGCGTTCGGAGCAACCGATCCGTGCAGGATGTTGCTGTCACCCGGTAGCCGCCCGATTCCAATTCCACTGTCGCCGCGTCTCGCAATACCGATCCCACTGTCACCGGCTTCAAGACTGGAGAAGTGCAAATGGTCGAGTTGAATCTCTGTCTTGAATGCCAGAATGGCTGCCCGTTCCATCGTGTTCTTTAACTCGCGAACGTTGCCCAACCACTTGTGAGATTTCAAGCTGGTCACGACGGCGTCCGAAACGGTCTTCTTCTCCGTGCCTGCACGGTTCGCGATGACTTGCAAGAAATGATCGATCAGCTCGGGAATGTCCTGCCGTCTTTCGCTAAGTGGCGGTACCAGCAACTCAAGAATCTGCAATCGGAAGTACAAGTCCTTGCGGAACTTCTTTTCCTTAACAGCAATTTCAAGATCGCGGTTTGTAGCGGCAATGACTCGAACGTCAGATCGGACGGGCTTGTTCCCACCAACGCGTTCGAACGAGTGACCTTCCAGAACTCGCAAGAACTTAGCTTGCACCTCAGGGCTCATCTCGCCGACTTCATCCAGGAACAAGGTTCCATGATTGGCCTGCTCGAAGCGCCCCGCCTTGCGTTCAATCGCGCCCGTGAAAGCACCCTTCTCATGACCGAAGAGTTCACTCTCGAGCAAAGTTTCCGAGAGCGCTGCACAGTTCACGCACACGAATGGTGCGTCTCGGCGAACGCTGTTCATGTGAATGGCGCGAGCCACCAATTCCTTGCCCACGCCGCTTTCACCGCGAACCAAAACCGTAGCGTCAGCGTTGGCCACCAAGGCGATCTGCTTGCGGAGCTGCTTCATGATGTCGCTGCTACCCACAAGCTCGCTCTCAATAGCCAGCATTTGACGTAGTGACTCGTTCTCCGTTCGAGCCTGCTTCAACCCTTTTCGTAGAGTTTCATTCCGAGCAACGCTGTTCAGCGATAATGCCAATTGCTCGGCAACAGCCAGGGAAAAGTCGAGCGCATCAGGTGTCAACTTTATCCGGTTGTCGAGAGAGTAAAGATGAATCAATCCATAGATTCGTTCACCGCGACGAATTGGAGTGCAAATGACGCTCTCGACACGCATTTCATCCAAGCTGTCGGAATCCAACCCGCCCTGATGAATGTCTTCGGCCAAGATGCCTTCTCGCTCATCAAGCACCAACTCGGAAATCTGCCGAGACACCGGTCGGTAGGCAACTTTCTTTGGCGAGCGATACGCGACGACTTGCAATTGATTCGGATCGTCAACTTTCCGAGAAGGCCGCGGCAACAACAGAATCGCGCCTATGTTCGAGTTGGTTGCCGAAAGCAAACCCTGCAAAGTAATTCGCGTCAATGTGCCCACGTCGTTTGCGGATGACATATCGAACGCCAATTGGCACAAGTGAGCGGAGCCTTTGCGAACATCGCTTTCGTCCAGGTTGTCGCAAATCTCGCCCGCGCGAAGATACTTGGTTTCACCGCGGCGATGAAGAATGGTTGGTTGGCGTTGGGCAATGTCGTCGATCGTATCAGATTCACGATCCGTGACCGGAACGATCTTTGTCTCGTCTTCCTGGAAATCTGACGCAAAGTCCGAACTGAATTCGTCAAAGTCAGAATGCGAGAAAGTCAACTCGTAGTTGCCAACTTGAATAATGTCGCCCTCGGTCAGCTTGACCGCTTCACCGAGCTTTTGCCCATTAACAAATGTCCCATTGCGACTATTGAGATCGCGGACTCCCCACTCGTCTTCTTGGGAAAAGATTTCGCAATGGTGGCGACTGCATAACCCGTTGCGCAGAACGATCCTGTTGGCCGAAGTACGACCTATCGTGGCCGACTCCCCAGGAAGTAGCTGAAAGACGTCACTCCATGTTCCGCCTTCGCGCAGTGCAAGAAAAGCGTCGTTGGCAAGCCGATCATCGGCGCCCGACGTTCCGGGAACAGTCATGAATAAATCTACGGTAACGTGGATTGAATTGTTGGCCCAAGTCGCGCAACGAACGGCGGCGGCGAAATCGATTGAGTTACGACACCGCAAATGCAAACTCTTGCGTTGTTTGCCAACAAAGCAAGATTGTTGCGATAGCACTCCTTACCGTAGAAAGACCCGAAGCAACATCTATATTACTCAGGCAAGATCAAAATAACAAGGCCCATTGTTCATAAATTCACCAAACAAGTTATCTACCGCAAACTCACAGGCTCAAGGCTGCGATTTTCTGTACGCATACGGATCAGAAGCACATATACGATCCATTTGAACCCTGGTTCGAGTATTAGATGTACTCGGAAACAAAAAAATCCCACAGACCGCTCGTGAGAACACATCCGTGGGATCGATTGTTTCGTGAGGAACTACCTGGCAGCTCGGGCTTGCCGAATATCCTCGACGCGCCACAGTGCAAGTGCCTTGTCGGCAAACGCGCCATCGCCCTCGGTGCAGCCTTCGTTAATAGCCTGCAGCGGCTTCGGCAGGTTAAACGGAGCACGCTCCAAGTTGATGGCGCGCCATTGGCCGGTCAAAATGTCCTTGTTTTCACGTTCGCCGGTGTAGCTCGTGACCAGCAAGTATTCGATATCGCTGTTGCAGATCGTATTGAGTGCTCGATCGATGTCGGCATACGAAAAGTGAACCAAGCAATCACGCACGAGAATCAAATTCGTCGCGGGCAGTGGTCCATCCAACAAATTGAGGTGCTCGAACCGGACACCTTCCCGAGCGAAATTCACGACGTTGTCAGCAATCAATTCTTTGACGATGTCGGCACCGACGTATTCCACGTCACTCAAATCAACGTCTTTCATCCACAGGAAGTCGCCGCATGGAAGATCCAAAACGGATCGAACGTCGAGCGCCTTGAACAGGACCGGCAATCTTTCCGAGATCAAACCGATTTGGTCCAGGTCGGAACCAGTACCCGAGACCGAGTCCTTACCTTGCCAGAAATTCTCTTTGAAGATGTCGGTGAAGACGTCTTCAGTCGATTTGCTTCGAAGTTGGATCGAAGCGTACTTATCACTGAGCTTCCGATAGACACCGCCGCCGACTGACGCAAGTGCGGACTTGAGACCTGACATGGCAATCTTCTCTTTCGTAAACGTGGCTGATAGAACATAAAGCCGGAAGAAAACACCTCGGCGCGTGTGGCATTTGATAGGTGGATAAACCTGTACTATCAAATAGGTCGCGCTGTTTCATCGAGCAACGAATGAGGCCACTTTGCCACGTGTTTGGGCCCACGCCTAGCGTATCTATGCCAGTCGTGAGGCTTACTGCACTTGCGATGCGGTGAAATCCTTCCCGTCTCGCGTGAGTGATTGCCCTAGTTTCCGTCTTCAGCAAGACTCGCAAGCAGGTTGTCAGCGTCGTCTTGGACCTGCATCCGCCCAAAAATGGTAAGTGCCAACTCCTTGCTGAACTCGATGTGGCCAATCATCGCTTGCCGTGCCGTCTCGGTGTCGCGAGATCGGATGGCTTCGACGATCGATCGGTGTTGCTCCCATGCCTCGACCAGCGAGCTGATATGGTGAGGCTTGGTTGCATGGGCTCCCCATTGAACAAGCACACGTGAATCAGTAACCGATTTCATCAAGCGTCGGTTTCCGGTGGCTTGCAAGATCACCAAGTGAAACTTCATGTCCGCTTGGAATAACTTATCCATGACAACAGGATCTTCGATCAACGACGACTCGATGACCAGCGGCCGCATCAGTTCGTCGACGTCGTCACAAAGATTCGAAAGAGATTCGACGTCGTCACTTGGCATCGATTCCGCAGCAACTTCCGCTGCAAAGCTCTCCAGCGCTCGTCGTAAATCGTACAACTCTTCCAAGTCCTGCCGATCCGTCTTCCGCACAATCGTGCCGAAGCGGGGAACTTGTTCCAGCAACCCTTCGGCTTCAAGTTCACGAATGGCTGAGCGAACGGGTGTGCGACTGATACCAAGTGCTTCGGCCAGCGCCTGCTCCGAGATCCGCTCGCCCGGCGCAAGATTTCCCGCCAATATCCGCGTGCGGATTTGGCGATAGGCGGTTTCTCGAAGTGTGAACTTGCCGTTCATACTGACTTCAACTGTTGAAGTTGGACCGTGCGCTGAAATGGAGGCGCTCGCAATTGACGTACCATGTTGCGAAAGGCTGCGTGCCGGGTCAAGTGAGCCGCGAAGATGCACGGATTGCTGATGGCCCGGTGATAGTCGCCTGAGGGAATCCCAGATTCACTCGGTGTTTCAATATGTGTCGGTGATCGGGTAGACTGACTGATTCGCATTTGTTCGGTTACTGGCGAGACGCATCTAGTGAGCCCTTTCTCCAAGTTCTTCACATTAGCGATCTTTTGTCTGGTTGGATCGGTGTGCGCGCAGTCGAACGCCGTCGAGAAAGACTTCGAAGCAAAGATCAAACCGCTGCTGAGAAGCCACTGCATTCGATGCCACGGCGAGAAAAAACAAGAAGGCGATTTACGGATCGATCAACTTGATCCCGATTTGGTCAAAGGCCAGTCAGCAGATTTCTGGCACGAGGTGCTCAACCAAATCAATGAAGGCCGCATGCCACCAGAGGGCGAGCGGCAACTGTCAACAAAGCAACTGAATACGATCACGGCGTGGTTGGAAATCGAGTTAAAGAAAGCGGCCGCGCACCGAAACAGCACGGGCGGTCGCCAATTGATGCGTCGAATGAGCCGCTATGAGTTTCAGTACACGCTTCAGGATTTGCTGGGCATCGCGTTGGACTATTCCGATCGAGTTCCCACGGACTTGACGGGTGAAGATGGTCTGCAAACGAACGCTCGCCGTTTGGGGATGTCGCAAATTCAATTGGCCAGTTATCTCGAAGTCGTGCAACTTGCCTTGGACGAAGCGATCCCTGATGGGCCGGAAAAGGTTCACAAGGGCGAAGTCAAATCGCCACGGCCAGCCAATGTCCGCAAACAACCTCGCCACAAGGGATTTAAAGGCAAGGCCCGTTTCATCGCTCCCAGTCCCGGTTTGACGAAGAGCAACTTTATTCACGATCTGCCGCGCAAAGCGACATTCGACGAGCGACCGTTCGCGGGACGCTTTCGAATTCGAGTCCGTTGCATTGCGACTGCGTCGAGCGACGGACGTTTGCCGGAATTGATGGTCCAAGTCGGACACCGCGCGTCGGGAGATTACGATCCAAAAAAGATCATGGGCCGAAAGATATTGAAGGCCTCGGATAAAGAGCAGATCGTCGACTTCATCGGCAACATCGAAGACTTTCCACTCGGCAAGAAAGACGGTTACTACAACGGCAGCGGCAGCCACAACGTGACGCACTTGTCGGCTTACATCTGGAACACGACGCAGGCCAAAAGCAAAATCACGAAAAAGTCGCAACTCGACGAGATCGACGAGCCCTTGATCGAAGTCAAAGCTGTCGAATTCGAAGGGCCATTGCTCGAAGGTTACCCCAGTCAGATCGCCAAGGACTTGTTGCCGGAATTTGAAGCGGACGCTGATGAAGCGACGATGGCTCGGACAGCGTTGGAAAGATTCATACCGCGAGCCTATCGCCGACAAGTGACCGACGAAGAGATCTCTCACGCGGTCAAGACATTCAACGACTTTCGAGAGTTCACGGGCGACTTCAAAGCCGCAATGAGAAGCACGATGGCCATGCTGCTGATCTCGCCAAAGTTCATCTATTTGGTGGAACCATCGCCGGATGACAGCCGAGCGCGAAAGCTCAACAGTTTCGAGTTAGCGACTCGCCTCTCGTATTTTCTATGGGGGAGCATGCCGGACGACGAACTTCGAGCATTGGCTACCTCGGGCGAACTGCTGAATCCCGACGTCTTGAAAGCTCAAGTGACACGTATGCGGAACGACGCCCGATTCAAACGCTTTGTGAAGCACTTTTCGGCTCAATGGCTGGGACTCGATGCGATGGATCATGTCGCGGTGAACCCGAAAGTTCACCCCAATTTTTCGGATGATATTCGCGAAAACTTACGAGCCGAAACGCTGGCCTTTGGCGAACACGTGTTTGTTAATGATCTGAGTTGCCGCAACTTCATTCAGTCAGATTTCGCAATGTTGAATCAAGTCGTGGCACAGCACTACGGAATTCCAGATGTTTACGGACACGAATTTCGCCCGGTCTCGCTGAAGCCAAACGAACATCGAGGCGGCGTGCTGACTCAAGGTTCGTTTTCAATCATCGGCAGCGATGGAACGGATTCGAATCCGATTTACAGAGGTGTCTGGTTGAGAAAGCGATTGTTCGCCGATCCGCCACCACCGCCGCCACCCGGGGCTCCACCACTAAACAAAGAAGACCCCGATCTGTCTCGATTATCGCTGAAGCAGCAGATCGAGGCGCATCGCAAGGCCGCCACGTGTGCTCGATGCCACAATCAGATTGACCCATGGGGCGTCGCCTTCGAGAATTACGACGCAACCGGACGTTGGCGAACTCAGCAAGCTCAGGTTATGTTTGACGCCACCAGCAAGTTACCCGATGGCGAAGTTGTCGCGGGCATGGCGGGATTGAAGAAATATTTATTGGAAAAGCGATCCTCGACCCTAGCCGAAGCACTGACTCGCAGAATGTCAGCTTATGCACTGGGCCGCGAGCTGGAGTTTTCCGATATTGAAATGGTAAAGACGCTGGCTTCAAGATTCGAAAAAAGTGGCTTCAAAGCCAGTCACCTAATCGAAGGCATCGTGACCAGCGACGCGTTCTTAACAAAGTAGTGGTGGCTTCCAGCCGCCACATAGGACGAGACTCCTGCCCGTCTAAGGATTATTGATTCAGATTGACTGGCAAGATGCCCGTCAACATTCGACTTGGCGGCCGGAAGCCACCACTACGAGACAATCTCATGACAACCAAATCCTGGCAATTGAATCGTCGACAAGTTCTTCGTGGAACAGGCAGCATCGCGCTCAGCCTTCCGTTTCTCGAAGCAATGGCATCCGATGGCGAAGCAAAGGTAGCAGCCGAATTGCCGAAACGCATCGCGTGTATCTTCTTCCCCAACGGAGTCAGCTTGCCCCCGACGAAAGACAAGGCACACAAGGATTGGCACTGGTTCCCATTCGGCGAAGGCCGCGACTACAGCCTGACCAAGTCGACCGAAGCTCTTGAACCTCACCGCGGCCAGATCACGTTTCTATCCGGGTTGTCACACCCAGCCGGCCGCCGCATGGCGGGTCACGGAGTCTCTGACGTTTTCTTAACGGCGGGCCCCGTAAACGCCAACGCCTACAACAACACGATCTCGATGGATCAGGTCATCGCCGAAAAGATCGGTGAGGAAACACGGCTCAAATCGCTCGCGTTAAGTTGTGGTGGTGGAGTCGGCACGCTCGGTCGAACTCACACCCTGTCATTCACCAAGAATGGCCAACCGATTCCCGCCGAGGGCAATATTCGTCGTTGTTTCAACATGATGTTCGGCCAAGACAACGCGAACTTGAAGAAAGCTCGCCAGGAGTTGCTACTGAAGCGCAGCATGCTTGACCGAGTGCTGGAAGATTCACGTTCGCTGAAAAACAAACTCAACGCGCGCGATCGAGTCAAGCTTGACGAGTACCTCGCATCAATGCGTGATTACGAACGCCGAATTCAGCGGATGGAAAGTTGGCTCAACAAACCGAAGGCCGAGGTCGATGAATCGTCACTCAGTCTGGACGCTTCGCGCGAAACCGTCGAGGACTACATCCGCTCGATGTACGACTTGATGTTCCACGCTTTCCAAACCGACACCACACGCGTGATCACACACATGCTGGGCATTGAAGGCGGCGGATCGAAGTCAGATAAGTTCCCCGAAGCTCTCGGCCTGAAGCCTCACCACGCACTCAGCCACCGCAAAGGCGGCACGTTCGAAGACTGGGGCAAGTGGGATCAGTTCATGAGCGAAAACTTCGCGTACTTCATCAACCGCTTGAAGAACGCTCAAGAGGGCGACGGTTCGGTCCTGGATCGCTCGCTCATCATGTACGGCTGCTCGACCAGCACAACGCACTTGGCGAAGAACTATCCGTTGATTCTAGCAGGCGGAAGCCAAATGGGGCTCAACCACGGCCAGTTCCGCAAGTTCGACGAAAACAAGGTGCGGTTGTCCGACATGTACGTCTCGATGATGAACGCCATGGATGTCCCAACCAAGAAGTTCGGCGACAGCACGGGTGAATTGAACGAGATCTTTTCGCAAGCTTGATCCCAAAAGCGGTTGCTCTACCTCGTTTCTTAGCCAGTCGTACCCACGCTTACTTGCGATCTATTTGGCATCGCAACACAATGGTGCTTGCGCTCAACGAAGCATCTCCGTTGTCTAATGGCCATGCCCGAACATGCTCGTGGGAAGATTGACGATGCGTAACTTTCTCTTTGTTTGCTTGCTGTCCGTATTGTTGTCGCAGTCGACGGAAGTTGTTGCTCAGCAGAAATTGCAACTGAAGCCAAACGATTCGGTGGTATACATCGGCAACACGATGGCCGATCGCATGCAACATCACGCTTGGCTGGAAACGTATATCCATGCCACTCATCCCAAGCATCAATTGACGTTTCGAAACCTTGGCTTTTCTGGCGACGAAGTGAAGTTGCGGCAGCGATCAAACAATTTTGGCTCGCCCGACGACTGGATGAATAAGGCCAAGGCGGACGTTGTATTCCTGTTCTTTGGATACAACGAAGCATTGAAGGGCAACGAAGAGCTTGCCAAATTCGAAAAGGACCTTGGCGAGGTCATCGACTCGATGCAAGCTCAGAAGTACAACGACAAATGGGCTCCGACGCTAGTCGTGTTCTCTCCGATCGCTCATGAGAATCTTCGCACGCCGAACTTGCCCAGTGGATCAGAGAACAATCACAAGTTGGCGGCTTATACGGCTGGGATGAAGAAGGTTTGCGAAGCTAAGAAGGTTGCCTTCGTTGATTTGTTTGCCGCGTCGCAAGAGCTATACGATGACGCTGACAAACCGCTCACGATGAATGGGATCCATTTGTTGGATCATGGCAACAAAGCTGTTGCTGGCGCTGTCATGAAGGACTTGTTCCCCAGCGCTAAGATTCCTGATGACAAGTCGATCGCTAAGCTACGGGAAGTCGTTCTCGATAAGAACTATTACTGGTTCAGTCGTTATCGCGTCGTCGACGGTTACAACGTCTTCGGTGGTCGATCTCGATTGGCTTGGGACGGCATTTCGAACGCCGACGTGATGAAGCGCGAGATGGAAATCTTCGACATCATGACCGAGAACCGCGACAAACGCGTTTGGGCGGTCGCAACGGGCGGCGACCTAGAAATCAAAGACGACAACATTCCCAAGCAGCTTGTCGTGCCCGCCAATAAGCAGAGCAAGTTTCAAAAGAGCCTCGGCGAGTATCTCGACCCCGTCGAAGCCATCGACAAGATGACGATTCACGAGGGCATGCAGGTCAACCTATTCGCGTCGGAGAAAGAATTCCCGCGACTCGTTAACCCGGTTCAAACTGCCGTCGACACCGACAGTCGTCTTTGGGTTTCCGTTTGGCCCTCGTATCCGCACTGGAATCCGGTCGAGAAACGCGAAGACGCGATCTTGATTTTCCCGGACGAAAACAATGACGGCAAAGCCGACGAATGCATCGTCTTCGCGGACGAACTGAACAGTATCACCGGCTTTGAATTCTGGGGCGGCGGCGTGTTGGTCGCGGCTCCGCCAGAAATCTGGTTCATGAAGGACACCGACGGCGATGACAAGGCCGACGTCAAAATCCGTATGTTGCAAGGCATCTCGAGTGCTGACACTCACCACTCGGCCAACGCCATGATCATCACTCCCGACGGCTACCTGAACTGGTCACGCGGCATCTTTAACGTCGCCGCGTTTGAAACGCCGACGCACACGCATCGCACGGGAGCTTCCGGAGT
>PBMZ01000025.1 GCA_002722955.1 Planctomycetaceae bacterium
GCCTATCTCGCGTTTGTGACCGACCAGACGCGCTACGTCACGTACATGACCGAGTCCGAGCAGTCCAGCTCCAGCGAATTGTGGAACTATGCCAACTACGTGCTGGGCTACAAGGGCGCGACGCACGACATCGCTCATAAACGCCCCCCTGTCATCTCCGGACAGTGGGACCGCTGGCGAGCCGAGAACCACGCTTACTTTCTCAAGCGACTGGCCGATACCCAGGAAGGTGATGGCACGATGCTCGACAACACACTGTGCCTCTGGGGCTCGGCCCACCCGCACGCTTCGCATAGTGGTTTCAACTATCCGTTGCAGCTCGCTGGCGGAAAGAACATGGGCTTCAAGCACGGCCAGCTCCACGAATTTGTTAATGATAAGAAGGTGCCGATGACAAACCTCTTCGTCACCCTGCTCCACGCGATGGACATCCCGGTAGAGAAGTTCGCGGACAGCACCGGCAACCTTGATCAATTGCTGAGGGCGTAGTCGATGGATAAGACTGTGTCCTGCTTGCCGACCCTGGGAATCACTGTCGTGGCCACCGTCGCCAGACGGTGGGAAAACGGCTCGAATCCACCGTCTGGCGACGGTGGCTACAAACAAAACACGAAAGTTGTGTTCAAGACGGTCCTTAGCCTGACGCTATTTTTCTCCGTGTCGGCGGCTTCGGCCCAGAACGATCTGCCACGCGTACTGATCATTGGCGACAGCATCGCTGGTATGTACAGCAGCCAGGTATCCAAAGAGTTAAAAGACAAAGTGAAAGTCGAAGCCGCCTGGCGTCCGACAGACCTGGTGCTCAACTCCAGTTCAGTCCTTGAACACCTTGACCAGCTTCTGGGACGCATCGACCGAAACGGCAAGCCTGTGCCGCAAGAGAAATGGCCCAACTGGAACCTGATCCACATCAACGTCGGGCTGGGGGACCTGGTACACCGTGTGCCCAACTTGAAATCCTTACGTCTGCTGCCGATCTCATCAGGCGGAGTGATTGCAACGCAGCCTGATCAATACGAGAAGAACCTCGACCAGCTAATCCGCCAGATCAAGTCCAAAGTCCCGAGTGCGAAGATCGTCTGGGCAAATACAACGCCGATCCGGGCCTCACGGTCCAACGTCTTCAAACTCGGAACCGAGATCGAATACAACGCGATCGCCGAACGCGTGATGAACAAGCACGGCGTGCCAATCAACGATATGCACACCTTCGTCAAGCACCTGATCAACATGGACAAGCCTGCGGGCTTCGGCGCTGACCCGTTTCACTTCGACAGGAAACCAATCCACATGCCGATCGTTCGCGTGATTGAGAAGGCGTTCCGCCTGCCGCCGATGCCCGAAACGGAAGAAGAGAAAACCAGTAAACAGAATTCAAAAGCACTCAAATCCCCCAAATAGCTAATTGAAAGCGAAGCATGAAAAAGAAATCAATGTTACTCGGTGGGGCACTGATCGCCCTGGTGATGGGAACGTCGAGCGTTTCGGCGGCCAAGCCAAAAACTGTGGCCCCAACTCCGCTCACCGAGGTTGGTCAGAGAATCGAGAAGCAATTCGCCGCGCAACTCAACCAGCTTCGCATCGAACTCACCGCAAAGATCCCGCAAAAGGATCAAGCAAAAGGCGACGCGCTGAATGAGTTCCTCGCCAGCGATGCGTTGGATGCCAAATTCGCAAAATCCGTTGTCCTGTCCGAGGCCACGCCGCGTGGCTTGGCTGAGTTTGCTCAACAAGGAAAAGAGCAGCAGAAGCTGGTCGAGAAGTTGTTGGCGGATGCGGGCCTCATGAAGCAAATGTTGATTGCGGACGGTGCGAACGCAAAACGAATAGGACGCAACGGCTATGGCCCGGCTCAGTACGGTCAGGCGATGAAGATCCACACCGACCTTCAGGAGGCGAGCAAGAAAGCCAACAAGGCTGTCTTGCAGCGACTGATCCTTGCCATCAGCCTGGAGCATGCAGTGCCGATCGAGCAGTCGAACCCCGCAGCAAAAAGCGACGCTCCGCAAACCATTGACCCCGTGAATCGCTACCTTCACTACGAAAAGGCTTACCACGACGGCGAACTCGATCCGGCGTTCGACCACCTGACCACGTGGGAGCTTCGCATGGTCGTTAACGGCGACGAGCCCGACGACACGCTCGCATGGGGCCGCGAGATGCTTCGCAACTATCGGCCCGATCACATCTATAACTCGAACTACGGCTGGCGTTACGTCAGTATCGTCACCTCTGACTGCAAGTACGGGTCGCAAGACGTCAAGTACGACCGGCCTGAGTTGCAGAAGTATCAGAACATCCTCATGAACGGCGGAGTCTGCGGCCGGCGAGCATTCATTGGACGCTTCATTCTGCGATGTTTCGGGATCCCAACGACGGCTCGTCCCAGCCGCGGTCACGCCGCCCTGGCGCACTGGACGCCCAAAGGTTGGGTCGTCAATCTGGGCGGCGGTTGGGGCGCTGGCTGGACCAAAACACGATACAACAAGGACGTCGATTTCCTCGCGAGCACTCAAGCGCGAAGCAACCCGGCGGCATACCTGAAGGTCAAGCGAGCCCAGTGGGCTGGCGACGTCTTGGGAGAAAAGCGGACTTACGGCGATCACGACAAAGCCAAGCCTGCGTTTTGGAACGGCGTGGCACTTCGAACGCAAAGGTCGATCATCGAACAATCCAAGGCCGTGACGCTCGCCGCACTTGGCGAGGACCTCGGCGAAGCCAACGAGCCCACCGTGGCCGAGAAAATTATTGCTTCGCCCGTCACGCCCGAAGACAGAAAGATCACCTATGGCAGCGATGGCGTCATCTCAATACCAGCGGCCGCTTACAGCAAGCCATCTGGTAATACGCGCGATGTCTTCGCGATGAAGAGCTTCGGCGGCGGTATGCAAATCTTTCTGCCGCGTTTCTTCCCGCAAGGCACAACGATCATGCGCGGCGGTACATGGAAGGGAGACCCCGACGCGTGCACATCCGGAAAACGAATGCTCAGCGGCGGCTATGGAAGGTACGAGAACTGGGGGCTCCGCGCGGCCGTGTCGGCTAACGGCAAAGTTGCAAAGCCAGAACTGACGCTCGACTTGGGTGACGGCGTGAAGATGGAACTGGTCTACATCAAACCCGGCACGTTCGTGATGGGTGGCGAAAGCAAAACCGACGGAAGGTTCCAATGCGTCGAGCTACCAAAGCACGAAGTCAAACTCACGCAGGGATTCTATCTGGGCAAGTACGAAGTGACCCAAGCGCAGTACCAAGCCGTCATGGGCTCGAACCCCAGCCGCTCCACCAACGCCCCTAACTGTCCCGTCGACAACGTTAGCGAAGCAGACGCGTTGACCTTCTGCCTGAAGCTGACCGAACAAACCGGACGCGAAGCACGACTTCCCACCGAGGCCGAATGGGAATACGCCAGCCGCGCAGGCCGCGACACCAAATGGTTCTTCGGCAACGATCCTTCCAAGATCGGCGAGTACGTGTGGTTCAAGAACAACGCGGGAGCCAAGTCGCATCCGGTCGGTCAAAAGAAGCCCAATCCGTGGGGCCTCTACGACATCTACGGCAACGTCTGCGAGCGAATCTCGGACAAGTATTCCCGAAGCTACTACTCAATCAGCCCCAAAGCAGATCCAACCGGCCCCAGCCAGGGCGTCAAGTCTCGCCTCGAGTACAAGATCATCGCCCCGCAATCGGGCAACTATTCGTTAACAGCACGAGTGGTAACAGCAAACTACAATCAGCGAATCAACGTCTCCGTGAACGGTGCCAATTCCGAGACCACCATGGAAATGCCCTTCACCGTCGGGAATTGGCAAAGGTCAGAACCTGTCACGCTCACCCTCGAAGAAGGTGAGAACACACTGCGTTTCTCCCGCAACAAGCCGCCACAATACGGGCTAGCCATCAAAGAGTTCACGCTAACGCCGGTGAAGTAACGCATGCAGCAAATGAAAACCTACGCCCCCGATTTTACGTCGGGGGTTCTCGCGTTTTTGCACTACAGTACAGATAGTGCAGAGACGAGAAACCTTGAGATAAACTCAGGGGCGGGTAGATATTGATTGCCGGTTAAAGTAGCTGGATGAGAGCTAAGATGTTGTGACATAATGGTACCTCGACCGTCTTCGTTTGGACCGTGGCGGAGTGACCTCGGCCCGGCTGAGCTTTCCGCTTCAGCCAATCTGGCGACGGCAAAGTAGGGCTCCCATTGCTCCAGCCTGGCCGGAGCCGAAGCTTGTCGGGAAAGAACGATGGCGTAACCATTTCGACAATGCCCATCATCCGGCAGTGGTCGATGGGTGCGTCTTCTTCGGTTCGATCGTCGACGGCCGGATCCATGCGGTCGATGCCGAGACCGGCGAGGCTCGATGGACTTTCGCGACCGCGGCACCGGTTCGGCTTGCGCCAACTGTCGCGAAGAGGCGAGTTTATGTGGCGAGCGACGATGGCTTCGTGTATTGCCTCGACGCAATCACTGGCAAGCTGCATTGGCGTTTTCAAGCTGGCCCGGATCGGCGGCGCCTTCTCGGCAACGACTATCTTGTCTCGGTCTGGCCCGTCCGCACCGGTATCGCCGTCGATGACGGGGTTGCGTATTTCGGGGCCGGTGTCTTTCCCAATAGCCCGGTTTACGCGATTGCTGTCGACGCGATGTCTGGCAAGGAGCTTTGGCGGACCGAGACCAAGGACATCCACTTCAGTAAGCGAACCTTGTCGCCCCAGGGATACATCTTACTAGGCGATGACGCCGTCTTCCTGCCTTCGAACCGCAAGGCTCCGTCTTGTTTCAATCGCTCTGACGGCGTCTTTCGCTTTTACGCTGCCGCTGGCCATGCGCGTAAAAAAAGGTAATGACTAACTTGACTCATCATAGCTGAATTTGGCGAAAACCGCATGAACTCTTGACTACTTCAACTGAAGCCCAAGAAACTCCGCAAGCTTGTCAGCCGTTTCAAGGCTCAAGCTCTTTGCGCCCTTCGCAAAACGAGTAAGCAGCGCATGATCGACACCTATTTGACGGCCAATCTCGCGGTAGCTGTACTCGCAGTTTTCCATCGCGTCGCGGAGTTCTTCAATTATCGCCATGTTTCTCCACCAGATCATTCCACGTAAGCTTCACGCCAACAACGCTACGCATCGCTAGTTCAAAACGGCCACTGTCTGTTCGCCATCGCTCGTTGAATCGAAACAATTGCTCGTCACAATACGGGCCAAGGTGCTTTGTTGTGACCGACACGTACGTGCCCAGAAGTTTTCCATGCAATTTGTGTGAACGTCACCATCCTTGACATATTCGCCCTTGGCGTGCTCAACCGTCGCGTGCGCATATTCGTTGTTCAGCCCTTCGTACGAGGCCAGGGAGTCTGTGAAGACACGAGCCCCCTGGGCAACGGTCTCGCGAATGCGGGGCTGAAGTGTTTTAGCTTTCTGGTTAGGCACAACTGCCACATCAACTCGACTCGTCTCGTGCTCATCGGATGGACGCTCCAAGACGCCGTGGACTACGGTCTTTCCAACAGTGCCGCGCCCATTTATTTTCTTGCAACGAACGTTGGCGTGCATGTTGCTCGCCTTGCCACCGATGAATGTTTCGTCGCTTTCAATCGTTCCCTCTATGACGCGAAACGTCTTGGCCTTCATCGCGGCTCTTATCCGATGCAACATATGCCAAGCACTCTTTTGGCTCACGTCGATGGCACGGGCGAGTTCATGTGAGCTTATGCCGTTCTTGGCGTTCGTGATGCACCAAACGGCAACGAACCACTTGTCCAAGCTGAGCGGCGAGTCTTCGAAGATCGTGCCAACTTTGGTGCTGAATTGTTTACGGCAATCCTTATCCTTACACTACAACATTCGACGGCTGGCAATGTTTCCGATGCGATCGCAGCCACACTTTGGGCAAGTGATATTGCCATCGGGCCACCGGACGGAGATCATGTACCGATGGCACACATCCAAGTCGGCGAAATATCGAACGGCTTCAATCAACGTTTGCGGTGTGTTGGTTTCAGTAGTCATGACATCATTATATCAAAAACCTTCATGTTGTCCATTGGACACCATTAAGGATGTGGTTAATTGGCAGAAATAACTTGCAAGGAGTGGCGTGATGGATGCCGAGAAAGACTCTAACCCGTCCGAAATACCTGAGTTCGACGCGGTAATGCGAGGTCTTGTGAATGTGGATCCGGCTGAAATAGACAGTCCGGACCTCGGCGACGATTCAACGCCACTTGATGAAGAAACCGAATGAGCATAGAATTCGCGGTATGGAGTCCCTGGCTCGGACGCCTGTCATCGCAGCGAAAATCCAAAAAGAGAGGCCGAACCAAAGAATACATGAGGGGTAGCGCATAGCATAACCTCCGTGTCTCGGCTCGCTGATTCAGAACTTCCTACGGTCAGGAATCAGCAAGCGACCAAGTAGAAACCCAGTCTTGCCCTGTGCGAGGCTGGGTTTTTGTAGTTTTTGAAGCACTTTATTCAGATAGTGCTAGTTGTCAAGATGTTGGTTCGGGGTCAATAAGTGTGGCAAAGAGGCCATATTTTTCGTGAAACGCCAACAAAGAGGCCATATTTCAATTTTGACCTAGTTTACGAGACCAGATTAAAATTTGCGGACTTTGATTTAGGCCCTAAATAGGTGGCTTTTCGGCCCGAAAAAAATCTTTCGGAATCTCAAGTTTTTCGGGAAATCGTCGCCTACATGCTGACAGAACTGCTTTTTGTCGTTCGTCATCCTTGCTACGCCAGCGTCGCTTATGCTGTCGCACGTTTGCTTCGACTTGCCATTTGTCATTCTTGATTTGACGGGCAAGGGACCCCATTGTGCGGGATTCAAAAACGTTCAGCACTTCAAGTAATTCCGGACGCTTTAACGGAGGCGTAAACGGAGGCCTCTCGGTTCGTGGCATAGTGCAAATAAATCGCGTAGGTCACTTCTGCGATAAGAAGTGCGCAACCAAGACGGGTGGTATCCATTCGCAGGGCCGATTGGCAGCTACAACGACGGCAAGTATCGGAAGATCATGACAATCGCGCCGGTGAAGGCGAAGTGAAAGGGTGAGGACGGCGCCATTCACTGGACCAGTGACGGAGAATGTGGTAAATAGGCTCCTCCGAATTGCAAACTCTACCTCTGTCGAGAGATCCGATGGAATCTTTGACTGTTCTGCTCGAGAATTTAGTTAACCTCATTGAATCCTGCTGGGATGTCGCGGTCGCATTGTTTCATGTGATTGCTCCCTACGCAGCTTTGCTCGCCTGGATCGCCTTTTGGACATTGGCCGTCAACTGGGAAAAGCTCTACGTTGTCCTCGTCAAGCAAGGTGGAATGGTCGGTGTCGGCTTGATCGCAGCCGTCATGTGGCTGATTTGGTGCAGCGTCGCCCCTCCAAATGGTGGTTCTCACGAGTTCTTCGGCGTGATTACCGTCGGCAACTACCTGGGCAAGTTCGTTTTCGTCTCATTCTTGTTCACGATTATGTTTCTTTGTGGCGCGGTTCAGCTGTCAGGGTGCTGTGACAAGTACCTGTGCTTTGAAGAACCCGCAGAAAGTGACGCTCACGGCCATCATTAAGCCGGAATCGTTGGCAACAAAATCTCGCTACGCGTCAAAAAACTTGTAATAGGGCTCGTTAGCCACGATGCGTTGCAAGTACAACGCCACCTCGCGCAGGTGATAATCTCCCCACATACAAGCTTCACCGCGGGGAATTTCCGAGCCTTCCGGCGTATGATCCCACCCGCGCGGTCGGTGGTAGATCGAGTGGAGCAGCAACCCTTGATGGTTCTCGTCGGTGGATAGATAGGGCTCTTCTAACAATCGCGAAACCACCGTCAAACCGGCTTGCCAGTAGCGTGTAGCGTTTTCGTCGTCCGTTCCTTTCAGTAGGCGACCAAGCCGCAACAGTCCCTGAGCTCCGATGGCCGCCGCCGAGCTGTCGACCGGTTCGAAATCGTTGAACGGATCGGCCGGTTTGTTTTGGTGATCGGCCAGTTGGCTTAGCCCAGACGCTCCGGTGTCCCAATACGGAATTCCATCGCAGGGTGTTTCCGAGATGTAGTAATCACAGGCCGCTCGCGCCGCCTTGAACATCATGGCTTCAATCTCCGCGCGGCCGCCGTATTGAACTAAGGTCTCATCGGAAACGCTTTGCAGAAACTCAAGTTGCTCGGGATACCCAGCCATGATCCAAGCTTGCCCACGAGTCCAGGTTGTGAATGGTGAGTAGCCTTGTTGCGTGCTTGGGCAGCGATATCGGCCATCGTTGGTGTTAAAGATGCTTTCGTGAGCAACTCGGCCGTTGACATCGTACGTATCGCGTCCCTCGCCGTAATAGACGCTGTATCTTGCCGTTGAGCGAGCATGCTGTAGCATCCGATCAAATAAGCAGATGGGCTCGTCGTTTTCTGCCATCAAAGATTGCCCCAATTGAAATGCCAGGGACAGCGAACGCAGCGACCGAATCGTGTCACAGAACAGCGAATGAGGCCCATTAAACGAATAAATGTAGCCATCGCCATCAATCGTCGAGTTCCAACGTGCCGCTTGCACTGCGCCACTCGACTTCAGTGCAAGTTCCCAGAAGTCCAATTCTCGAGGATCGTGATCGATGCGTCCTTCCAGCATCAAACGCCGCAGGTTTCCGTAGGTGCTAACGTTATTGAACCCGTGATCGTGAACACCAACGTGTGTGACGTGTGATGCCATTCTTTCACGAGTCGCATTGCGACCGATCTCGAGAAATTCGTTGACGTTGGTCGCGTCGAACTGCAGAATCGACGATCCGAATTGAAATCCTTGAGTCCATTCCGTCCAACCTTGGGCTTGATAACGTCCCTCGATGGTCATCACCGGAGTCCCGGCTCCAACCGGAAAGTCCGCTTCGATAGCCCGAAGTTTCGGCGCGGAGACCTCCCAAAGGCGGGCCAACTTGTCTTGCAGGTCGTTGGCGGTCAGGTCAAAGTTGATCTCGATCATGGAGTTCGTTTTCGCGTTGGGGCAAAGCCGAGAAATCGATGCGGGATTCTAGATGCCCGGCTTCTTCGAGAAGTCGGGCATCTTTGTTCAATTCGCACAATTGTGTCTCGACAAGGTTGCACGTTAAGATGCGAGGCTTCTCAGCCATGTGAACAGAATTGGTGACAACTGAAACGATAAGAGACTTGGACCATGAATGCCATCCCCCTCGAGATTACCTGCGCCGAAACCAAAGCCAAAATTGATGCTGGCGACGAGTTCCTCTTCCTCGATTGCCGCGAGCAAAACGAATACGACCATGTAAAGATCGATGGCACGACGCTGTTGCCGATGAGTGAAATCCAAGCTCGCGTTGGAGAACTTGACCCACATCGCGACGCCGAAATCATCATTCATTGCCACCATGGCGGAAGAAGCCTGCAAGTGACGCAATGGCTCCGACAGCAAGGACTTGCGAACACCAAGAGCATGGCTGGCGGCATCGATCAATGGGCTGCCGAGATCGATACAAGCTTGGCTCGCTACTAAACGGCCCAGCACCGACCGTGTGCCACGCGCGAAAAAATACAACTTCTGAAGAATCTGGGAATAAAACGCGAAGTGGCGGCCTCTAATCCGGTGAAGTGCAAGGATTGACACCATGAAAGCGGCATACATCACCGAAACTGGTGAGCCGAATGTGATTCAATTTGGGGACCTACCGACTCCCGAACCTGGCCCGACACAAGTTCTGGTCAAAGTAGGAGCCTCGGCGGTCAATCCCATTGATACCTATATCCGTAGTGGTGCGGTGCCCATCGCGACGGAATTTCCATATATCGTTGGCTGCGATTTGGCCGGAACTGTCCAGCAGTGCGGCTCCGAGGTGACTCGATTTCAGCCCGGTGATCGGGTTTGGGGCAGCAACCAGAGCCTTTTCGGGCGACCTGGGACAGCGGCCCAGTACGCTGCCGTCGACCAAGACTGGCTGTATCCGTCTCCTGACGGGATGTCAGATGCAGTCGCAGCGGCAGGTTCGCTGGTGGGAATTACTGCTCACCTGGGACTTTTCCTGAATGCGAACTTGCAGGCCGGAGAAATCCTTTTCGTCAATGGCGGAACCGGTGGCGTTGGTGCGGCGGTTGTCCAATTGGCAAAGTCTGTCGGGGCTCGCGTGATTGCGACCGTCGGCAGTGACGAGAAACAGGCCCTGTGCGAAAGCTGGGGGGCTGATTTGGTCGTGAATTACCACTCCGATTCGATGGATCAGCAGATTGGTGATTTCGCGACCGAGAATGGCGGAATCGACGTTTGGTTCGAGACTCAGCGCGAGTCTACGATGGATCGAACTGTCGAGTTGATGGCCAAACGTGGACGAATCGTCCTGATGGCTGGTCGGGCCGCTCGGCCGGAGTTTCCAGTCGGGCCGTTTTATGTCAAGGATTTACGAATGTTCGGGTTCGCGATGTTCAACGCGAGTCCCGAAGAACAACGAGACTCGGCCGAGGCCGTGAATGCTGCGTTCAATGCGGGGACTTGGACTCCACAGATTGGACAAACATTCTCACTTGCCCAAACTTCCGATGCTCACGCGTTGCAAGAAGCCAACACATTGGAAATGGCGGGAACTTTGACAGGAAAAATTGTCGTGGATCCCTCTCTATAAGTTGAAATGAAGGTTGTCTGAACATTTAATGGGCGGTTTGGGTTTGTGAGAAACAAAGTTCTCCTGGATTCAAATCACCGAATTTAACTTTTTTGTGGTGTTCCGCGTGTGGCGGCCCACAGCTCACTTTGGAAACCGCATTAAAAAAGGGTAAGAAGAATGCGATTAGCCAACTTGTTTGTCATGATGTGCGTTTTGAGTCTCTCTGTCTTCGCGCTCGGTTGCGCCGACGGCGGAAGCCCCCCGCCAGCCGATAGCGGCGACACCACGGCCACTCCGATGCCAGATCCGGAAGAAGAAGCCGGCTCGGGAACCGGTGGCGGAACCGACGTTCCGGAAGAATCGGCCGAAGAAGCTCCAGCCGAAGAGCCCAAGGAAGAAGAAGCTGCTCCAGCCGAAGAGCCCAAAGAAGAAGCTCCAGCCGAAGAGAAGAAGGAAGAAGCTGCTCCAGAAGAGAAGAAAGAAGAAGCTCCCGCCAAGGAAGAAAAGAGCGAGTAATCTCTCTTTCGAGCTTTATGCTACAACGCGAAACGCCGTACCTTCGGGTGCGGCGTTTTTTATTTGTCACCTCTGGGGTCTTAGCGGGCGCAGGCACATCGTACGTTGCCATTGATTTATCGGAGCCAGCAATCCTCGCGAGCGGAGTCGCGAGGCCACGACGTCACGTTCGATCGGGCAATGTCAATTCGTTTGTCGTTGGGTTGACTCCGGCCGCAAGACGAACTGCGTCCGCTGCAATTGAAGATGGGATGACGAAAATCCTTTGACGTTGTTCTTGCCGACATAAAGAAACTTGGAACCGGGACCACCGACGGCAATGAAGTCTTTTTGATCTTTGCTTTCGAGCACACTCTTTCGAACCATCAGCAGTTGGCCGGAGAACCGAATCGGCCGAATTGAACACGAATGAATGTGACAGCCGCTGACTGTGACGTTGTGCGTGTATGCATAAATGCCCGTTGCACCACAACCGTCCAGATCGCACTTCCGTATCTCGGTGTTCTTGCCCCCAGAAACAAACACGACATGGCCGACGCACGCAGTTCCATCGCTGGGGCTCTTATGGGTTAGGTGGAGTCCCACCAGGGCGACATTGGTACTGTCGACGACTGTAATGACATTCGCTCTTGGGTTTGCACAGACTATGGTGACCGCGCCGCGTGCTCGTAGAGTGACTCGGTCCTTTTCACGAACAACCAACTCGCAAGCGACTCGATAAGTGCCCGTTGCAAAGTTCACCGTTTCACCAGCATCCGCAGAGTCAAGAATCTCTTGAATCTGAGTCTGCGATATTTGGGGCGTCACAGTGCGGTTTGCAGCCTCGCATGCGTTGCTGCCAATTGTGCCAACGATAGCAAGAAAAAGCATGGAGATTGTCGAGCAAGACATCCGTGTCATGACCACCTCTGTTCGAACGCGTCTGATTATAGCTGGCATAGAGTGTTCACCATCTCGATCGCGGCCAGTGCTGCTTCTGTGCCTTTATTACCAACTTTGCCACCAGCACGGTTTAAAGCTTGGTCCATGTCTTGGCAGGTGAGCACTCCAAAGGTGACGGGAATGCCACTCTCGATACTCGCTTGCATGATGCCAGCGGCAACCTGATGGTTGATGTAATCGTGGTGAGTCGTCTCACCCTGAATGACGGCACCTAGACAGACGACAGCAGCGTAGTCACCACTCTTGGCAAGTTTATCGGCGACGATCGGTATCTCGAACGAACCGGGAACCCAGACCACTGAGATGTTTTCTTCCGAGACGCCGTGCCGCTTAAACGTATCGACCGCCCCATCCAAAAGCCGCGACGTGACCAAATCGTTAAACCGAGAAACGACGATGCCGTATTTTCCGTCGGCCGCTAACAAATTGCCTTCAATTGTTTGAACCATATTTGACTCTAAGTATCCGGATTCGACTCAATTTTTGCGTGTTGGTTTTATTTGACGTTAACAGGAAACAACTCGACAACTGGAATGACTCCAATTCCCTGGTCATCAAGTACCAATTGAACATTCTCACCTGGCTTCAAAACTTGCGAATTCCGATAACTCGCAACACCATCTGGTTCAGTAAAGACTTCCAGTTGAGCATCAACCACGTTGACAATCCAATAAACAGGGATTTCAGCCTTCGCGTAAATACGTTGCTTTTGATTGCGATCACGAGCAAGTGACGTCTCCGAGACTTCCACAACCAAAGCAACGTCGACTGCATTGACTTTACGATTGTCGAAATCAGCCTCGCATCCGCGAACCACCATTGCATCTGGTTCGGGTTCACTATCAATCGTGGTTAGTGGCTCTTGTGTATCAACCAACCAACCTGATGGTGCAAGCAACTCCAATCGCTTGCGCACGCGGCGAGTGGCGGCAATGTGCCTTATGTCTTTTGTCATCTGTTCCACCAACCAACCTTCGAGTAGCTCAACGTTTTCGTCATCCAGCTCGCCATGGCGAATCAAACTGTGATACTGCGTCACGGACAATGGGCGCACTGGTTCTGGTGTAATACCCAGCGTTGGTGTGTCCGTTGTGATCATCTTTTGTAACCCACTGTCATTTACAGCTACACGCAACCCGTCACGACAAGTTCATGCTGAGCAGGAATTCTTCGTTCGTCTTTGTCTTGGACAGTTTATTGACCAAAAGCTCCATGGCTTCGACAGGATTCATGTCGTTTAACACACGCCGCAGGATCCAGATGCGTCGCAATTCATCCTCGGACAACAACAATTCTTCGCGGCGAGTGCCCGATTTGTTGACGTCGATGGCTGGCCAAACCCGCTTTTCTACCATTCGACGATCGAGGTGAAGTTCGGTGTTACCCGTTCCCTTGAATTCCTCAAAGATGACTTCATCCATCCGGCTGCCGGTGTCGACGAGAGCCGTCGCGATGATCGTCAGGCTGCCGCCATCTACAACGTTGCGAGCTGCTCCGAAGAACCGTTTGGGGTGTTGGAGTGCGTTCGCGTCGACACCGCCCGAGAGGATCTTACCAGAGTTTGGGACTTCGTTGTTCCACGCCCTGGCAAGCCGCGTAATGGAATCCAGGAAGATAATGACATCTTGACCGAATTCGACCATCCGTTTGGCCTTCTCGATGACCATTTCGGACACTTGAATATGGCGGCTTGTCGGTTCGTCGAACGTACTACTGATGACTTCGCAATTGCCATCGCCGACCGTGCGTTCCATGTCGGTGACTTCTTCAGGACGCTCGTCGATCAGGAGCACGATAACATAAGCTTCCGGGTGATTATCCTTCGCGGCCTTGGCAAGTTTCTGCAACAAGATCGTCTTGCCAGCTCTAGGCGGTGAGACGATCAACGCACGCTGGCCAAGACCGATTGGTGCAATGATGTCGACGACTCGGTTCGAGTATTCCAGTGGATCCGACGTCAGACGCAATCGCTCGTTCGGATGCAATGGTGTCAGATCGTCGTAGAATACCTGCGCTTGCTGCAGGTTTGGGTCGGCGCCGTTGATCGCTTCGACTCGCAGCAATGCAAAATACCGCTCGTTCTCTTTGGGCGGCCGGATTTGCCCAGCAACAGTGGCTCCGGTCCTCAAACCAAATCGGCGAATTTGGCTGGGTGAAACGTAAATGTCATCTGGGCAAGGCAAGTAGTGATAGTCGGGGCTGCGCAAAAATCCAAAGCCGTCTGGAAGGATTTCCAGCGTGCCTTCTCCGAACATCAAGCCGTTGATCTTCGTGCGTTCTTTAAGAATCTTGAATATCAAGTCCTGCTTCTTCAGGCCTGAGTAATCCGACAACGACTCATCGCGCGCAAGGTCCAGCAGTTCCTTCATCGTCATTCGCTGAAGTTCTGCGATGTGGACGTCGCCACGTTTGATTTCTTCGTACTTCTCGTCGGCGGGAAAGCTGGCCGCATCGTCGGGAGCGGGCAGTTCTTCCTTGGTGACGGTGTTGGCGTTCATGTTGTCAGTCCATTTGTCTGTCGGTGGGTCTCGCCAAATCCGCTCTTTGAGATGCGAACGAGTTTGTCGAGAGGGAGATGAGAACAGGATGGGGGAACGCGAATTTGCTTAGGGTCAATTGATCACGGATGCCAAAAACTGAGCGAATTGAGCTCCCGCGTGCTCGATGCCCGTCGAGTTGTCAATCACCACGTCGGCCGCTTTTCGTTTGCGACTAACAGGCCATTGACTGCTTTCGCGGCGTTTCAATTCGGCCTCGTCCCAGCCTCGGTTTTCTGTAACCCTTTGCAATCGAGTTGAAAATGGAGTGTCGACAAAGACGATTCGGTCGCAAGCTTCGAACCAGCCCGACTCAAGCATGACCGCTGCGTCAAGAATGATGGCGTCCGCATCGGCTTGCTTGCGAACCTTGTCAATCTCGACTTCGATCTGCTTTCGAATTTCTGGATGAACGATCGTTTCGAGTTGCTCGCGAGCTGACTTTCGAGATTCGCTGTCTCCAAAAACCAACCGCGCTAACTGCGAACGAACGATCTCTCCTCGAGAGTCGAAGATGCTATTGCCGAATGTCTCTTTGAGTTGTTGTTTTGTGGACTGAAGTGTCAACACGTAATGACCGACTTGATCGGCGTCGATTACGTGCAGTTTGAATTGTTCATTTGGCCAGAGGGCGACGGATGATTTTCCGGAACCGATGCCTCCAGCGATTCCAATGACAGGAATTGCTGACTCTTGACCAGATAAAGTGTCGGAGGATTGAGGTGATTCTGACGGCACAATCCGTTGCTTGGCAGTTCGAATCGGAGTTATGAAGGTGTGAAGAGCTCGTCAAACGCGAAATGCGAATCCCGACGGAATGAATCGGCGTCTGAGTTGCCACGTTGGGATTGAGATTAGGAAGGTCACTTTGTCAGCAGATCGTCTGAAAATGCTGACACGTCGTCAGTTAGGAAAAATGACAACTAGCTAAATCGTGCGCGAATCATCCCCGCCTGTCAACTGTCAATCGTCGGCCCAATGTGAGAATTCGTAAACCCGCGAAACCACCCAATTGAGGGTCAAGATCCGGGTTGACCGCGGTTTTTTCAAAGTTAGTATGAAGCTGTTGAATCCTGCGGGTTCGACTGCCTCTACCGTATTGATCTCGCACATTTGTTGACCCTACAAGTATGACCCAAGGGAACCTTCGTCTCTCCGGCCGCGTGTAAATCCGAGAAACATCGGCTCACACAACCCGGGGCATAGGTGCCCACCTGAACTTACGGGTCCAAACAAATACTCGCTTGATCGCCTCCTCGGTGGAGGCTTTTTTTTTTGGTTTTTCACTGAATTCCGGGGAATGCTTGTTTGATTTTTAGGAAGAAGTATTCGTGATCTCTGAAGCCGAATGCCATTCGTTTGATGACTTTGATCTTGTTGTTGATTCCTTCTAGGA
>PBMZ01000026.1 GCA_002722955.1 Planctomycetaceae bacterium
AAAGCGGCCGAGCCGATTGCGAAGCCCTTACCTGTTGCTGCTGTGGTGTTGCCAAGACTATCAAGTGCATCGGTACGCTCGCGAACAGCGGGGTCTTGACCACTCATTTCGGCGTTACCGCCAGCGTTGTCAGCGATTGGGCCGTAAGCGTCAGTTGCCAGCGTAATTCCCAATGTGCTCAACATACCAACGGCACCGATGGCAACGCCGTAAAGACCGAACGCGAACACTTGAGCGTCCTGGAAATTGAATCCGGTGCAAAAACCGAACGCCAACATGATGGCAATGCCAATGACAACGATTGGCACCCAAACGCTGTAAAGGCCTTCGGCGACTCCTGCGATGATGACCGTCGCGGGTCCCGTGACCGCTTGGTCGGCGATTCGCTTGGTCGGAGCATATTCTTCACTGGTCGAGTATTCCGTCCACTTGCCAATGATGACGCCAGCCACCAAGCCAGTGACGATGGCACCAAACACCCCCATTAACGCATTGCCTTGTGGAAGTGGCGAGTCGGCGGGCAGCCCGGCGCTTTGCGACGGCACGACCAGCATAAAGTAAACCAATACCGCGGCCACGATGGCGACACCAAAACTGCTGCCATCGATGCCTCGGGCGAGTGCCTTCAGCAAGTTGCGTTGCGAGGCTCCCTCTTCCGTCTTGACCAAATAGATGCCGCCGATCGAGATCAGAATGCCGGCTGCTGCCAAAACCATCGGCAACAGCAACGTCATGTATTGCATCTTTTCGTAGCCTTGATAAGCCGCCACGCCAAGTGCCGCACTAGCCAAGATCGAACCGCAATAAGATTCGTAGAGGTCCGCGCCCATGCCGGCCACGTCACCAACGTTATCACCGACGTTGTCGGCGATGGTTGCCGGGTTTCGTGGATCGTCTTCCGGAATGCCAGCTTCAACCTTACCCACCAAGTCAGCACCGACATCGGCCGCTTTGGTGAAGATGCCGCCACCAACTCGAGCAAACAAGGCCTGGCTGCTAGCACCCATGCCAAAGCAAAGCATCGTCACGGTGATCTCGGCCAAGTCCATATCCGTTGGTCCCCAGTTCAAGACAGCGAACCAAAGGCAGATATCCAACAAACCCAGACCAACAACCACCAAACCCATAACCGCACCACTGCGGAACGCAATTTGAAGGCCTTCGTTCAACGAGTTCTTCGCACCTTGAGCCGTTCGCGAACTGGCCATGGTGGCCGTCTTCATGCCGAACCAACCGGCCAAGCCGGAAAAGAAGCCACCAGTAATAAACGCAAAGGGCACCCAACCCGATTGAGCACCGAAGCCAAATGCAACAACGGCTAACAAGAGACACGTCACCACGAAGAAAATCGTGACGACTTTGTATTGCTGATTCAGGTAAGCCCGCGCACCTTGCCGAACATTCTCGGCGATCTCGACCATTCTTTCGTCGCCCTCGTCTTGGGCGACCATCCACTTGAAGAACTTATGCGCGAAGAAGAGGGCCAGCATCGAGCCGACCAAAGCGATGGCCCAACCTATGGCCACGGCCGTGTCGTCGGCCTCTGCTCCGCTGGCTTCGTCAGCAAAAGAAGGACTGGTAAGAATGCCGAGGATTGCGAGTGTAAGAAGTGGAACAAGTTTCGAACGGTTCGGGATAGCGTTGAGAATTCTCATCCTAAGAACGATCTCCGGTAAGATGTATTGTGAGCGACCGGTCTCCAGTCGACATTGTTAACGGAACGTGAACACCGAATTCTTGCAATCGGCCAACGAATTCTCAATCTCTATTGGGGAAATTCTTTGGGATTTCGTGAAGGCCGCATCTTGCGCGGTTTGTGACCGCGATTCGACATTGAAACCAACAACAAGAATTCCACGGAAGATTGAAGCCTCGGCGCGAGTTTATCTGTCGGCGGAAGCTTTTGTCAAACACTTACGAGCGAATCTTCGCACACGTTGCCGCATTGCTGAAGAACACGACGCGTAAACGGCCGGGAAGTGATGGGGCCACGCCCGTTTCGATGGCAGCTTGCTCGTAAACGACAGGCCATTCAGCAAGCGGGCTCAAGCAGCGCGGCGAAAGATGGCAAAGCGATAAACGAAGTGCTTGACCAGTGTTGAGAGTCCCATGACAGCGATGACTCCCAGTAAGTAATGCCAGCCCAACATGCCGAAGACGATCAGAAAGCCGAGGTACTCCAGCGTTCGAAAGACCACCGTCGATACCGCAAACGCACCGAATTGAGCGGACAGGCTACCACTTGTCTGACGGTATACGAAACGTCGAAGCCCAATGAAATTGACGATTGAAACGATCACAAGTGCGATCAAAAAAGCAATCTCCTCGCGCACCTGAATCACTTCGTGCAAAAACGCGGTCGTGCCCAGATTCAAAGGAAAGCAAAACGAAATCCACATCATCAGCCGCAGGCCGCTGCTGGCGACCGAGTCATCGCCGCCATTCTCTGAATCAGTCGATTGAGTTTCCGTGTCGTTCATGTCGAGGATGGCTACTTGGCCGCGCATGAAAACTCCCCTTCGCAAACAGAAATCTGATCGCTTGAGCAATCAAACCTCCGTTCACGAAGGGGCCGTCCCCCCCAGCACCGCCGAATCGAATTTCAACTCGACGGGACACGGTTTAACTTCTGGCGTGCCGAAGTGATATTGGGGTTTGTAGACCTTGTCGAGTTTTGGAGAAGGTCCACAGAATTGAGCGATGTCAACAACTAGGGAGCATCCAGATCGTTGCCGATTCCTTGCTTCTCGAGCTTATATTGTTCCAGTGCCTGCAATTGGTTCGGCAGCAAGTACTCAGGACCTGCTGGGAAGTACTGCACGTCGTCGAAGAGGTAATATCCTGACGGCAACGTTTGACCGCCAACAGTCGTCTGACAACCCGTCAAAACGCTCGACGCCAACAAAGCCGCGGCCAACAGGGCGCTTCCCGCTTTTCGGGTCTGATTGGATTTGCGAAACATGGCAAGATTCCGTCTTCGATTCCTAACCGTCGTTCGTGGCAGCCTCGCCGTTCCATCAACGGACAAGTTCTTCCTGTTGATTCATCGGCACTTAAATCCAGATTCTTCCGCAAACTTTGCCTGATCGTTAATTTTTGCCACTCTCAAGAGCTGTTCGGACTACTAGATCCGAAAACAGAAAAAATAGGATAACTAGGTTGTCTTTCTCGTAGCAAAACGGAGCACGCCGTCGGATGAACAACGGCGAAATCCGTGCATAATTCCAATCAGCCTGCGTAACTCTGTCACAGTTTCCAGCGAGGTCTTGCGATCCTAAGCGCGGCAGAATTAAGCTGTGCGGAGTCAGAAGACGATTTCTAGCTGCGATTGAGCCTGCACAAACGAGGACCAGTTCCGATGAGCAAAACACGCTGGGTAACGACTCTCTCCGTGATCCTGGTTTGGGCACAAATCGGTACTGCTCAGCAGTCGAAAGTCCTTGTCAAAGTGAACGGCCAATCGATTACCGCCGCCGATTTGGAGTTCGCGTTCATCTCGCGCCGCATTCCGGAAGAACTTCGAGAGTCGGTGCGTGAGCGATTTCTTGACGTCTTGATCGACAAGAAGTTGTTGGCCGCATTCCTTGCCGAGAAACGTGTCGAGCCGAATAAAGCCGAAGTCGACGCCCAAGTCGAAGCTCTAAAGCGAGCCATCAAAACCCGCGGCAACGATCCCGCAAAGGTCCTCGGCCCACTTGGTTACACCGATCAAGCATTGCGAAACGAGTTCGCATTGCCGTCGGCTTGGCGAACATACGCCAGGCTCGTGATCGCCAAGAAGGACATTAGCGAGTATTGGGAGCAGCACCGCAGCGAATTCGACGGAACACGCATCACGGCCGCTCACATCGTCAAGAAGGTGAAGAAGGAAGACGGGCAGACATTTAACGGCGCCATCCAGCAACTGGAGAAAGTTCGCAGTGACATTCTTGCCAAAAAACTCACCTTCACCGAGGCAGCCGCAAAGCATTCCGACTCACCAACAAAGACTCGCGGTGGTGACTTGGGAAGTTTTCGTTTCGGTGGCCGAATGCCTCCAGAGATCGATCAAGTCGCCTTCCAACTTCAGGACGACGAAATCAGCAAGCCATTCCGCACTCGGTTCGGTGTCCACATCCTCACGGTCACGAAGCGATCGCCGGGCCAACTGAGCCTTGAAGATGTTCGCGAAAATGTCTTCAAAGCACTGTCATTGCACATCCAGCACGAAGTCATCCGCAAACAACGCGAGTCCGCAAAGATCGAACGGACCTCGAAGGCTGCGTCCTGACATCGACAGTTCTCGTAGTAGTGGCTTCTAGCCGCCACGACAGAATCACCGCTGCGAAGCATGCGCTAATCTTGGCAATCAGCGACATCTACGAGTAAGATGGATGTTCAATCGTTGATGCGTCTATCCCGACAGAGATTCTCGAGGCTTCACAATGAACGCCAAGATTGCGCCCACATTCCTTTACTCAATCCTCTTTAGCGCCGCGTTGTGCGCTGCGGAGTTCGAAGTGGTCCCAACAGAAGTTGTACTCAATGGCAACTTCGACCGCGCGCAACTCCAAATCACCACGAAGAATACCGAGGGGCTCGGTGTCGATATCACTCGGAAGGCACGCCTTGAAAACAAAACTCCCGACGTTTTTTCCGTTTCGAAGCAAGGGCAGATTGTTCCGCTTAAGGATGGTGAGGGACAGCTTCGCATCCACTTCGATGGCAAATCGATCGAGATTCCTGTCACCATTCAAAATGTGGTGGCCAAACCAGTCGTCAGTTTCAGTGAAGACGTCGTGCCTGTTTTCACCAAAGCGGGCTGCAACCAAGGGGCTTGCCACGCAACTCAATATGGTCAAGGTGGCTTCAAGCTGTCGCTGTTGGGCTACGCGCCCGAACAAGACTGGCCGCAAATCGTTCGCGACTTGCAGCAGCGACGCATTTCCCGCGTGCGATCGGAAGACAGCCTTATCCTAAAGAAAGCTACACTCGATGTGGCCCACGGCGGTGGCAAACGATTCGCGACCGGCTCTTACGAATACGAGATGCTCAAAGCTTGGATCGACGCCGACGTCCCGAAGCCCGTCAGCAAAGAACCGCGGGTTGTTGGCATGACGGTGACTCCCAAACATGCGGTGTATAATCTGGAACAAAGTCAACAGCTTCGCGTGGTTGCCACCTACAATGACGGAACATCCCGCGATGTGACGCATCGCGCAAAGTACGATTCGCTGGGCGACAGCGTTGCCGTTGTCGATCCCAGCGGTAACGTGACAGCCATCGATCACGGTCAAGCGGCGATCATGATCCGCTACCAAGGCCAAGCCAAAGTTTCATTGGTTCTTTCACCATTCGCGAAGAATGTCGACCTGGCCAGCTTCCAACCGAACAACGCCGTCGATGACAGAGTCAAAGACCACTGGCAACGTTTGGGGGTCGTGCCAGCCGCACTCTGTTCTGATAACGAGTTTATTCGGCGAGCGTTCCTCGACTCGATCGGTACACTGCCAAAGCCTGAGCGGATTGAAAAGTTCCTGGCTGACAAGAGCCCCAACAAACGAGCCGCACTGGTCGACGAATTACTTGGCCTGACGGGAGACTCCAGCCGAGATATCTATGTCAACGAGTGGAGTGCCTATTGGACATTGAAGTGGGGCGATTTAATTCGCAACAACCGCAACAAGTTAGGCGATGGCGGTATGTGGTCCATGGCCAATTGGATGCGTCAGAGCTTTCGCGAAAACAAACCAATGGACCAATTCGTTCGTGAGATCATCACGGCCCAAGGCTCGATCTACGCGAACGGCCCGGCCAACTATTACAAAATCACCAACAAACCCACCGACTTGGCCGAAGCCACAGCCCAAATCTTTCTAGGCGTCCGCCTGCAATGTGCGAAGTGTCACCATCACCCGTTCGAAGTCTACAGTCAGGCTGATTACTACGGCATGGCCGCGTTCTTTACTCGGGTTGGCACAAAGTCGAGTGCCAACTTTGGCGCTCTAGGTGGCGACACGATCGTCAAGCTCAACGCGAGTGGCTCGATCCGGCACCCTCGAACCGGTCAAACCATGACACCGACTCCTTTGCTACAAGAGCCCGTTGACGTCTCGTCGGTGCGAGATTGGAGACGACCGTTGGCCGTTTGGCTGACATCAAAGGAGAACAAACTGTTCGCACGCAATATCGTCAATCGAACATGGGGCTACTTCATGGGTTCTGGACTGGTCGAGCCCATCGATGATTTGCGGGAAACCAATCCGGCATCGAATCCCGAATTGCTCGAGCACTTGGCCCAACAATTCGCCGCAGATGATTTCGATCTACGAAAGCTAATGCGACTGATCATGACATCCCGCGTCTATCAACTCAGCTCCACCCCACGCCCCGAAAACGTGGGGTACACACGTTTCTACTTGCACTACAACGTGAAGCGATTGCCGGCCGAGGTGTTGTTGGATGCCATCGACTTTGCCTGTGGCACGCAAGAGAAGTTCCGCGGAGTTCCACTGGGCACTAGGGCGATCGAGCTTCCCGATCCGAACTACAGTTCTTATTTCCTCGACACTTTGGGGCGGCCCAAGCGAGTCATCACGTGCGAGTGTGAACGAACAGCCGAGCCCAATTTGGCTCAGGTCTTGCACATTGCCAATGGAGAGCTTGTCCATCGAAAGCTCTCTGACAAGAACGGCCGCATCAGCAAGCTCATCAGCAGCAAAGCCGAAGACGCACAGGCTGTGACCGAGATGTTCATGGTCACGTTTTGTCGGAAGCCGTCAGCGGACGAGATCACTCGTTGCAAAGAAATCATCTCGACCGCCAAGAACCGGCAAGAGGGATTGGAAGACGTCCTCTGGGCCCTAAGCAACAGCCGTGAGTTCTTGTTCAATCATTGACCTTGAAGCGTTACGTTGATTGACATCCTGAAAGACTCCAGCAATGAAGATCCTCTCCAGTTTTTGGGTACTTGCACTTTTAGTGTGCGCGAATTCGATTGTCGCTGAAGACGCACCGATTCAAATCGTACCCGGTCCGATTGGCGGGCACATCCACCCTTCGATTTGCCAAGTTGGTGACAACACGCTTGTTGTTGTCTATCAGGGAAAAAATGTGCTGATGTGCTCACGGTCGACGGATGTGGGCAAGACTTGGTCGAAGCCGGTGGCGATCGAGACGACAGCCAAGCGGCCCGATTCGATTCGCAAGGCACCGCGTTTTGAGATTTATCCGGGCACGGCAGATACGCTCAGCGATGGGCGCATCTTGGTGACTTGGAATTATATCGCTGACGACAAAGGTAACGACGGCTACTACGAGCGAGCTTTGCTGTTTACGCTCAGCAGTGACAAGGGACGCTCCTGGAGCCCACAAGGATTGATTGGCCCAATCAACAAACATCACTTAGGTGCTGTTAGGCACAACGTCTTAGAGATGTCGGGGCAGTGGCTGCTTCCCTTGCGTGTTGGACAGCCTCGACTGTATGATCCGAAGACGGCAAAGCTGACCGACTTTCCAGTCGTGGGCGCGGATGGCAAGAAACACGAATTTCAACAAATCGTGCGTACGTCAAAGGGTGCTCTGTTAGCCATGGGCCCTGTCCTGCTACGCTCGACCGATGATGGCAAGACTTGGAAGTCTATCGACGGATTCCCAGCCATCCCCGACAAACGCGACAATGCCGAGGGCCGCTACTTAACTGTTCTCAACGATGGCGGAATCCTGGTCACTTGGGGAATTGGCCACAAGAACAAAGGCCTGCGATTCAATCTTTCCACCGACGACGGAATGACCTGGGATGAGAAGCGGACGCGAATTCTGTTGCCAGACACAGACGTTAAAGCCCGCTATTATTCTGCTCGGACAATTCAACTTGATCCCGATCACGTTGGAGCGGTCTTCATGAATTCATCGGGAGTTTACTTCCTACCAGTCGCCATCAAACGCTTTGAATGAGTTGCGGGACAGCACCGCACTCGTTCTCCAAAACCATGAACCAGCTTGATTCTCAATACGATGTCATCGTGATAGGTGCCGGTCCCGCCGGTACCACGGCTGCTGCGCTGATTGCCGAGTATGGCCATAAAACATTGATCCTAGACCGGAGTCCGTTTCCGCGATTTCACGTGGGCGAGTCGTTGATTCCCGAGACTTACTGGTCCCTCGAACGCTTAGGACTCATCGAGCAGCTCAAGCAAAGTGCGTTCCCGAAAAAGTACAGCGTTCAGTTCGTCACCGAAATGGGCAAGGAGTCTCGGCCGTTTTACTTTGACGAGTACAAGGCTCACGAAAGCTCGCAAACATGGCAGGTCTGGCGTGACGACTTTGACCAAATGATGCTGGACAACGCCGTCCGACAAGGGGCGACCGCCAGAACAGACGCCCAAGTGCTCGACGTCAACTTCGACGCAGACGTGGCGACGGACATCAAAGTTCGACTGGGCGAGGGCGACAGCAAGACGGATCAAACGATCGACTGCCGAGTTGTCGTTGATGCCACGGGGCAGTCCGCTTTCTTAGCATCTCGGTTGGGCCTAAAGAGTACGGATCCGCACCTCAAGAAAGGGACGGTCTGGTCCTACTTCGAGAACGCTCATCGAGACCCAGATCCTCGAGACGAGGGCGCGACGATTATCCTGCAAACTGAAGGCAAGCAATCTTGGTTTTGGTACATCCCACTCCCTGGCAACGTCACAAGCATTGGCTGCACGGGCGACATGAACTACATGTTCCAAGCCGGTGAGTCGGCCGAGCAAATCTTTGATCGTGAGCTTTCACGATGTCCGGGGATGATTCGGCGGCTGGAAGGCGCCACTCGGTGTCGTGACTACTTCACGACAAAAGACTTTTCGTATCGATCCAGCAAGGCGGCCGGCAACGGGTGGGTATTGATCGGTGATGCCTTTGGATTTATCGATCCCGTTTACTCGACCGGCGTGTTCCTGGCTCTCAAATCTGGTGAGTTCGCGGCCGATGCGATTCACGAAGCATTCGAGACGTCCGACTTTTCAGAAGGAGTACTGGGAAGCTGGCAGGACAAGTACGTGCACGGAATCGATCTGTTCAAGAAGCTTGTCTACGCCTTTTACACTCCGGGCTTTAGCTTCGGATCGTTCCTGAAAGAGCATCCTCAGTATCGATCGAATTTGGTCGATTTGCTGATCGGCGACGTCTTCAAGCTAAACGTCGGTGACATCTTCACGGCCATGCAAGATGTCTTGCCGATGGAATAACACGCGTGCAAATGAGAATTACGCCCCCTCCTTTAGGTCGGGGGTTTTCGCGTCTTTGCACTATAAGCTCGCTTCTCACAAGTAGTGCAAAAACGCGAGAACCCCTGAGTTAAACTCAGGGACGATCAATTTCTATCTGCCAGCCATCTACTTCTTGATTTGTCGCTGCAATTGATTGGCCTGCTGGCTGATATCACCAAAGCGTGAAGGCCAGGTTTTCGACTTCAGCTTGTCGATGGTGTCGTTGGCCTCGTCCCAATCTTTGACTTGAATCTGAGCGGTCGCCAATCGCAGCAAGCCCGTCGGTTCCAGCGAGCGAATCTCGACAACACGTTTCCAATGATCGATGGCGGAGCGCCAGTCACCGTGGGTTTGTCGGATTTCGGCCAAGGCCGTGTGGCTTTCACTCTCGGCCGGTAGCACTTCCACGATCGACGTGTAGGCTCGTTCGGCTTCGTCTTTTCGCTTCATGCTATGCAGTCGCTGCGCCAAATTCTTGTAGAGTTGAATGTTGCGGCGTGAGAGTTGAACGGATGCAAACAACTGATCAATCAACGCTTCTTGATCGTCCAAACTCTGATAACAGGCGACCAAGGCCTGGTGAGTTTCCGTGTCGTTCGGTTGTAACTCCAAAGCAATCTTAAGGTGAGTTACCGCCTGTTCGTTCTTGCGTTTCTCGCTGTAAACTTGCCCCAACGCTTTTCGGACGATGGCATTGTGAAGGCCAGTCTCTTCGGCTTGCTTATCGAGATACTCGACATAGCCCTCCAAGTCCTTTGACTGACTCAGGATCTTGCGAAGCGTGTACAAGGCATTCGAGCGTTGGTTGTGGCTTCGTCCCCAACTGACGATGGCTCCACCCGCTGCGTCGACGGCCTTGATCGTGTCACCCAAGTTTGCATAGCACTGCGCTATGTAGTTGTAGTAACTGGACAACGTGCCGTTACCAATGCCTCGATTGGGGTGAATTCGTTGATGCAGCGGAATGACCTCTTCATAATATGCGGCGGCTTCTTTCCATAACTTGTTTTCGTAACAGCTATAGGCCAAGGCCGCGATCGTGCCCTCGACCCACATGTGGTGTTCGTGCAAGAACTTGTCAGTTGCCTCGAGCAAGGCCATCAGTTTTTCTTGATCGCCGACGCGGTAATAGCAGTGCATCAATCGCGTGCGGTAACTCAAGTTTGACGGTCGCTGCTTCATCAACTTGACCAAAATCGGAATGGCCTCGGCGTGCCGGCTGGTTTCGTGCAAGTAATGGGCCAGCCGTGACTGCGCGCCTTCTGACAATCGGCCCGCGTTGTAACCGACGTACATGATTTCGATGGCTCGCGAGCGTTCGTACAAGCCGCTGAACATGTACTCGGCGATGTAGGCCGTCAAGTGACCCGATTCCTTGTTTTGTTCCCAAACCTCATTGGCGACCCGCAAGAAATCCTTTTGCTTCGCGTCCCAAAAATAGCTGTTGTGACGGTGATACATAACGCGGTTGCGTTGTCGTCCCGACTGCAAATCGTTGCGGAGTTCTTTCAGTGCGATTGCCAATAAGCGGTCTTCCAGCTTTCCAGGTTTCTTCCCAATTCTTTGGAACAGTTGGCCAATATGCCAAGCGTGCGATCCCCAGCCGTCTTGTCCTTTCAAGCGGAACCACTTCGTTTCTTTCTCGATACAAACAATGTAAAACTCAAGCGCCGAATGCGGCGAGATCAAATCCTGGAGCATGCGGGCAACCACTTGCACCATACTTGTGTAGTAATTGGTTTGAGTCTGCAATAGACGTTGCACGCGGTTAAAAGCAAAGTCTTGCAGCTTCTCTTTGTAGTTTTCAACACGGATGTCTTTGGCTCGACGGAAGACCGTGCTCAGTCGGTTCGTCAACTGGTAGCGTTGATTCGAGGACGGCTTGTCCATTTCCCGATAGATTCGAGTCAGCAACGGCTCGAAGATCGATTTCCCTTTGCCGAACGAAACCTGACCGTTGTTGCCCATTGCACTTTCGTACAAGGCAAACATTCGATTCATCAACCAATCACGTTGTTGTTTAGTGGGCTTTTCATCAAGCCGTGTTTGCAGTTCTCGTTCACCTTCGATGTAGTGCCGTTGGGCCTCCAAGTAAGAGATATAAGTCGACAAAATGTGATTCACATGAGCCGGCAGCCGCCCGTTTCTTTCTTCGTAGCTGACGATTTCTGACTTCAAAAGAGCCGTTGCATCGTCCAATCCCCCGTAATTGCGTTCGCACTGCGCTAGATGGTAAGCAATGTGCAAACGGTCCAGCGTTCCGAGTTCCTCGCGCTTCAGCAATTCGTTCAGTTCGCGCATTTGTTCCTCAGCCAATTGCTTTTGAGAAATGCGTCCCATTGATGCCAACAGTTGCGCCATCAGCCTGGGTTCGCCAGCCGACCACTCGCGTTTGAAAGCCCGCTGCATCGCAGTGAGTGCTCGTTGGATGTGTTCGCCCGGTTGATTCTGAACTTCCGAGCTGCGCCGTTCGACCAGCATCTCTAAGAGGTCAAGTGCCCGCAGATCAACGACTGATTTCGATTCTTCGCGTCGCTCGCGAATTCTCTCGACCAACGAATCCGCGGTGGCTTCGTTGCGAACTTCCGACAAGACATAGTTGGTCGATGTCAGGAACGGGTAGACGCGTCCAGTTGTGTGGCCCGTGACAGCGTCCGCCAAAACGGCCAGCACACGGAAATCTCGAGATTAACTCCCACGAGTTGCCTCCGTCACCGCTCCGAAACAGCGACGCTGGCTCGACTCCGCACCAGATTTCTTTCTTGGTCTTGCCGGCTTCCAGCGACCAGATGTTGTTCAAGGCGCGTCCATCTTTCTTGGGAAAGGCGGGCATCGACTTGGTTTCCTTGAACTTCTTGCCCAGGTCCGTCGACCGAAGCACCTTCATTCCGAAGAAGGGGCAACAGCTCGAAGCCAAGATGTTCGGAGTGCCACGGTTATCGATCATTGCCGAATACACAGTAACTCCGGGTCGGAAAGGACCTCGCAGAGAAAAGCGTCCTCGTGTCCTCGCGGACTTGGCAATGAACAATCCTTTTTTGGTGCCGATGCATAACACGATTCGTTCTGCCATGAGTTAGCCCCCTGAAACTGCTTGGAAAATGTAAAGGATATCTTCGGATTGAAACGGCCGCTTGAAGTCCTCACCACACACCAGCCCCGAGTTAACGAAAAGGTTGATGTGCTGGCGGACGGATCCCGTTTCATTACAGATACTGGTGTAGAGCGATGGATAATCTTGTTCGATGCGTTCGAGAGCCGTGTTGACGTTTGTTGCGTTCAATGAGAACTCCGTCGTGCCACCACAACACGAACGCAAAACAGACGGTATCCGAACGGTGATCTTCATTGACGCTGTCAACTTGTTGGCGGGACGAAAATGGCAAGTTACCGCAAATCTGGAGTGCGTGCGAGCGACCTGTCGCCCCTGAGTTTAACTCAGAGGTTTCCCGCGTCTTTGCACTATCCACAGGGGTGACTGGGGTCGAGTCTTCGAGCCCCCAGTACAACAAACATCTGGGGGCTCGAAGACTCAACCCCAGCCACCCGTAGGTTTGTGTTCAACGACTATTCCTCAACGGTTTCACGCAACAGAGTTCGATAAATCAACAACATGTGCGCTTGGCGAGCCGTCTCGAACTGGAATTGTTCCTTGTGATCGGCGAGCCACTGGTCGAGTTCATTCCGCACGGCGTCTCGTTCTGCCGTCTTTGTCTTTGGCAAGGCCAGCAAGCGAATCACTTTTTCGATGGCGACGCCGTAAATTGTTTCCTGTGACTGAGGCGGCCAACTGATTGCGTCCAACCGCACGAGTGCAGCATCCGCGTTGTTGTTCCGAACGGCTCCCAAGGCACTGCTGATTCGACACCAGGCGCGATTGCCGGGGCTGGTTCGCTCGTTCGTCATCGACCATTTGGCGTATCCGATCGAACGCCACTTCGTTTCGTTGTCGTCTTTGAGTAGCCCAAGCAAGCTGTGCCAACGCATGATCCCCGGCTCGATGACATGGCCATACCGAGCATTGAGCGATGCGAGCTGTGCCTTCCATTCATCGTTCCTGCCCTCGTGAGCGAGCAGCGAACAGAGGATGATTCGCTCGTTGAGTAAACGCGGCTCGTTCTCAATATGACGATCTAATAATTCGATGGCTTCGTCGAACTTTTGTTCTTGCAGCAGCAGCGCGATCTCTGCTTGCGAATAACTTACCGTGACGCGACTGACCAATAACCCTAGCAGTGCAAACCACGCTATATGTAGCGGGACACGAACCATCAGTCGGCTGGAAACCACTGTTGCCACCAATGCTGCCAATGCCGCGGTCACAAGCGCCCTTCCGGATTCGTAGCGTTTCTCGGGGTCCCGCTCGAGGCATTTCAGGCAGACCGCTTCCAGGTTTCGATCGACGTTTGGATTGATGCTTGACGGTTTCGCTGCGTCCTCGTTGATGACTTTCACCAAAGTGGCGACAGCGTTGGCTTCGCGATGCGGCGGTTGGCCGGTCAGGATTTGATACAGGATCGCTCCTAAACTGTAGACGTCGGCTACCGTCGTGACTTCCTTCCCCTCGGCCTGTTCCGGTGCCATGAACTGGGCGTGCCCGGTAAACAACGCCCATGCCACCGCGAGCAATTTCGCTCTGGATGACATAGTCACCAATTCGGCTGGGCAACTCTGTAGAGGCTGCGTTGTCAGCAGGCACCTCACCGCTTTGAGGAACGATGAATGTCGCTTCAGGCTCGGGAGTTGATGCGTCGTCGTTCATTGACGTCCTGTTTCGCGCGATGATCTTTCGTCAACAATCATCGTATCGTGTGCTCAGAGCAGTCGAAAGGGACGGGTTGGCGTGCCCGTTCGACTAACCCGGAAAGACGCCTTCGCCCGCGATGAGGCCGTCTTTCATGAAAATTTGGCGTTTGGATTGCTCGGCAACGTCTTGTTCGTGAGTGACCATGATGATCGTGCGGCCTTGTTCGTTCAGGCCGAGCAAAAGGTCCATGATCTCTCGGGACGTGGCCGAGTCCAAGTTGCCGGTGGGCTCATCGGCCAAGATGATTGCGGGGTCGTTGACCAAAGCGCGAGCGATGGCTACCCGCTGTTGTTGGCCACCGGAAAGTTGATACGGGCGGTGATCCAGACGATCCTCCAAACCGACCTCGCACGCTAAGTCGATGCAGCGGTCGACGTCGCCGCGACGAATGGGTGGACGGCCGGCTCGATAATTCAGCGGGACTTGGATGTTTTCCAGGACGGAAAACTGAGCGATCAAGTTGTACGACTGAAAGATGAAACCGATCAGCTCATTGCGAATCGCCGACAGCTCGAAGTCATCCAATTCCGAAACGTCGTAGCCGCCAACGATGTAGTTTCCTTGAGTCGGACGGTCCAAGCCGCCCAGCAAGTTCAGCAGCGTGCTCTTGCCACTGCCCGAGGAACCCATGATGGCAACGAAGTCACCATGGGGGAAATCGACACTGACACCCCGTAATGCTTTCACGGTGTGATCACCGAGAAAGTAGTACTTGTGCAGATCAATGGTTTGAGCAGCGTAGTCCATGGAATTGGGTATTTGGTTGGAAGTATTAAAGCCACCAAAGTAGCCATCACTCTCCGAGTAATGAGCCTTCCGAACGCGTTCAACGGTAGCAACGCGTTTTCGATTCTTTCATCTTCGTCTTAGACAGTCGGTAGAAAAACCACCCAACTGTTGTGGCTCCACGACTCCGTTCGCAGAACCCTGCCCTGCGAACGGAGTCGTGGGATCACGTGGGTTTTAATCTGCCGCTTGCCTTACTTGTTTGGCCACGCGGCGCCGATTCGCGAGGCTCGTCACTCGGAGAGTGACGGCTACTTTGTGTTAATGATGCCGTAAGGCCTCGATGGGATCCATCTTCGCGGCGCGGATGGCAGGGTAGATGCCGAAGACCACTCCGACGAAAACCGATATGCCAACAGAAGCGAAGATGGACCAACCGGCCACAATGGGTTGTAAGTTTTGAATGGTGGGAGGCAAACTGCGCCAGACTTCGTCAAACCAGGACTCGATCAAGCTGAGGACTAAACGCGTTACGGGTTTGCACAAGAAGCCAAACAGTAGTCCCAACAAACCGCCAAGCCCGGACAAAACGATGGTCTCGCTGAGGAATTGGACGATGATGTCTTGTTGGTTGGCTCCCAGCGAGCGCCTCACTCCGATTTCTCTTGTTCGTTCGGTGACAGTCGCCAGCATGATGTTCATGATCCCGATGCCGCCGACCAACAGCGAGATTCCTGCAATCACGATCAATAGGACATTGAACATCATCCGCAACATCTCGGCCTGCCGCAGTAACTCTTGCGGCACTGTCATCGTATAGTCTTCGTTGGGATGATACTTCTTTAAGAGGATCCCGATGATGTCGGCGGCTTCTTGAACCTGCGACACATCGCCGACCGTCAATGTGATTTGGCTCAGTTGAACAAGCTCGCCTTCGCGGCTTCCTGATCGAGCCGTGATAATTTGATCGCCGATCCGCTCGCGAAAAGTGCTCAGCGGGATGTAGACATCCAGGTTGTAATCGCGTCCCTCAAAGCTACTGCCAATCGACGCCGACGGCATGCGGTCTTGGGTGACGCCGATGACTACATAAACGTCCGATCGATTGTTGACGTTAATCTCGATGGTGCTGCCCAACGGATTTTCGTAGCCGAAGAGCTGTGTGGCCGTTTCCGCAGCCAAGACGACAGAATTCCGCTTCTCTTCCAAGTCCTTGTCGGACAAGTACCGGCCGCGAGCAATTTGTAGGTTGTTGATTTCTTTGTAGGAAGATGTGCACCCGATCAATTGAACGTCAGCATCACGACTACCGACTCGAGCGTTGGACTTAGATTCGCGCATCGGAACGGCGCGTTCAATGGTGGGCACACTTTGAACGATGCGGTCAAAGTCGGCCCTGGTCAAACCGTACTCGACAATGAAGCTGCTACCTGCCGAGGACCCCGACGATGGCTTGGCACTTTTGAGAATAATGTTCGTGGCACCAAGTTCTTTGATCTGTTGTTGAGCTTGATAGCTGACTCCCTCGCCCAATGCCACCAACCAGATGACCGCGGTGACGCCGATCAGGATTCCCAACATGGCCAAGCCAGCGCGCAGCTTGTGCAGCAGCAGGCTCTTGAAGCCATAGTAAAGAG